>JAPWUW010000378.1 GCA_028275325.1 Anaerolineae bacterium
GGTCATTCGGGAGGCTGCAAAGGAGCATGGCTCCAGGCTCTATGTGGCCGGTGCCGATTGGCGCTATCGACCGCTGGCCTTCAACGAGCGTGCGCAGAGCTTTGCCGTCTACCCGCCGGGGGAGGAAGCGAGCATTGCTGCTGGTGAGTTCACGGTGCCGTTGCTCGGGGAGCATCAGCTGGAAAACGCTGTGCTGGCACTGGCGGCGGCTGCTCTTGCGCCCAAGTCCTTTGGCCTGCGGCGAGAGCACCTGGCACTAGGGCTGCAGCAGGTGCACTGGCCAGGTCGTTTTGAGGTGGTCGGGCGGGAGCCAGCCGTAGTGCTGGATGGGGCGCACAATGTGGATTCGATGGCCAAGCTCCTGCTGGCCTTGAGGAGACACCTCAAATTTGAGCGGCTGTTCATGGTCTTCGGCGCCTCCCGGGACAAGGACGTGCGCGGCATGCTGGCACTATTGCCGTCGGTAGTCACGAAGCTGTATCTCTGCCGGAGCCGGCACGAGCGCGCCCTGGCGCCTGAGGAGCTGAGCCAGCTTGCAGGGGCACTCGCGGTGCCCCATGCTACCTTTGGCTCGGTAGAAGAGGCGCTTTGGGCAGCACTGGCAGAGGCGAAGGCTGCCGACTGCGTGTGCGTTTGTGGCAGCCTGTTCGTGGTTGCCGCAGCTCGAGAGGCTCTGGCAATGCGTTTCGGTTGGATAGAGCGAGAGGGTGATGATCTGGAAGTTTTGGCTGTAACGAGCAATGAACGGAGGCAATCAGTTGCCGGATAGGGAGATTGAGGAGCTTTGTGGAATACAAATTGAGGAGCTAGAGGAACTGCCGGTGCTCCCGTTGCGCGACACGGTCGTGTTCCCGCATGTGGTGGCACCGCTCATGCTGGGTCGCGATAAATCGGTGCGCGCGCTCGAGACGGCACAGGCGCGGGGGACACCCTTGCTTGTGGTGGCGCAGCGAGACGCTGAGGTTGCGGATCCGGGCCCGGAGGATCTGTATGAAGTGGGGACAGTTGCCATTGTGGCGCGCATGCTGCGCATGCCAGATGGCACCCTAAGTGTGCTTGTACAGGGCCAGAGCAGAGCTCGTATCCTCAGCGTGGAAGCGGATCAATTCCAGCTGCTTGCGCGCATCGTGCGGTTGGCAGAGCCAGCTACGGGTGGCCTCGCCGTAGAGGCCCTCATGCGCGCGGTGCTCACGCTGTTCGAGCGCTGCGTGAACCTCTCTGACGACATACCCGAGGATGCCTACGTCGCTGCCGTCAACATCGAGGAGCCGGGCAAGCTGGCGGATATGATTGCAAGCACGCTTGAACTCAGCCTTCCCGAGAAGCAGGACCTTCTGGAAACGCTGGACCCTGTTTCCCGCCTGCAGAAGCTGAGCGTGCTGCTGGCGCGCGAGCTTGACGTGCTCGAGCTGGAGGACAAGATCCAGTCGCAGGTGCAGGAAGAGGTTGATCGTTCCCAGCGCGAGTTCTTCCTGCGCGAGCAGATGCGGGCAATCCAGCGGGAGTTGGGTGAAGCGGACCCATGGGAACAGGAAATGGAGGAGCTGGCGCGCAAGATCGCCACTGCAGGCCTGCCTGCGGAGGTGAGGGAGCGCGCGGAGCGCGAGCTCAGCCGGCTGAAGAGCATGCCTCCTGGCTCGCCGGAGACGGGTATAATCAGGACTTACATCGATTGGCTGCTTGACCTGCCCTGGACGCAGATGACTGAAGATAACCTCGATGTCGTGCACGTGGCGCGAGTATTGGACCAAAACCACTATGGCTTGGAGAAGGTGAAGGAACGAATCGTGGAGCACATCGCGGTGCGGCGGCTGGCGGGGAACGCGATGCGCACGCCAATCCTCTGTTTTGTCGGGCCGCCGGGCACTGGCAAGACATCAATTGGCCGCTCGATCGCGGAGGCGCTGGGGCGGCGCTTCGTGAGGGTGAGCCTCGGTGGAGTGCGAGATGAAGCCGAGATTCGCGGGCACAGGCGGACCTACATTGGTGCATTGCCTGGCCGGATAATCCAGACGATGCGCCGGGCGGGGACGATCAACCCCGTGTTCATGCTGGATGAGATCGACAAGCTCGGCTATGACTACAGGGGGGATCCCTCAGCTGCCCTGCTTGAGGCGCTGGATCCGGAACAGAACTACGCCTTTTCGGATCACTACCTTGAGGTTCCCTATGACCTCTCTAAGGTGATGTTCATCACAACGGCCAACTGGTTGGAGCCAGTGCCAGACGCGCTGCGGGACCGCATGGAGGTCATAGAATTCCCGGGCTACACCGAGGATGAGAAGGTGGCCATTGCCCGTGGCTTCCTCATCCCACGGCAGTTGCGGGAACATGGGCTGGGGGAGCTGCGCTTCTCCGACCAGTGCCTGCGCCGCATCATTCGCGAGTACACTTATGAGGCCGGCGTGCGCAACCTGGAGCGGCAGATCGCGAGCATCTGCAGAAAGGTGGCGCGGCGTGTGGCGGAAGGGCGTAAAGCACCAGTGCGGGTGGGGGCTGGGGACCTGGAGCGGTATTTGGGCGTGCCCAAGTACACGTACGGCCTCAAAGGCGAGAAGGACGAGGTCGGTGTGGCTACTGGCCTTGCTGTGACGGAGGTGGGCGGAGATGTGCTCACAGTCGAGGTGTCCGTCATGGAAGGCAAGGGCAACTTGCTGCTGACCGGCCAGCTGGGCGAGGTTATGCAGGAATCGGCGCAGGCGGCACTGTCTTACGCCCGGGCCAATTCTGCGTGGCTGCACCTTGATGGCATTGATTTTGATAAAATCGACGTGCACATCCACGTGCCCGAGGGCGCAGTGCCCAAAGATGGGCCATCCGCGGGCATAACTATTGCCGCGGCCATCATTTCGGCGCTTACCGGCAGGCCTGTGCGGCGTGATGTCGCGTTGACCGGTGAGATCACGTTGCGTGGGAGGGTGCTTCCTATTGGTGGGCTGAAAGAGAAGGTTCTGGCCGCGCACCGCGC
>JAPWUW010000379.1 GCA_028275325.1 Anaerolineae bacterium
ATGCATTTGGTGGAAATGGCGCGTGGCTGTCCCCACCTCTGCCGTTTTTGCCTCGCAGCTCACATTTACCGGCCCTACCGACAACGTACCGCGGAAGCAGTGCTTGCCCTGGCGGAAGCAGGGATTGAGCGACGGCTCACGATTGGGCTGCTTGCTCCATCCCTCGCGGATTGTCGCGCGCTCATTACTGTGCTGGAAGACCTCGCCAAGAGAGGGGCGCGCTTTTCGCTCTCGTCCTTGCGACCGGATCGGGTGACCCGAGAACTGCTTGGCCTCGTTGTGGCAGGCGGTGGCCGCTCGCTTACGATCGCCCCAGAAACTGGATGTGAGAGGCTTCGCAAAAAGCTGGGCAAGCGCTTCGACAACGAGGCTTTGCTAGCTGCCGCAAGTCTTGCTCGTCAAGCCGGGCTCCAGGAACTGAAACTGTACTTCATGATTGGGTTGCCTGGAGAGGACGAAGAGGCTATCAAGCAGACGGCTGACCTGTTGCGGTCCATGCGTCAGACTTTCCGCCGACGTCTGGTCGTCAATGTCGCGCCGTTTGTGCCCAAACCGCATACGCCGTGGCAGTGGGCCGCTATGTGCCCGCAGCACGAGCTAAGGCGTCGGCTGACGTTGTTGCGCCAGTTGCTCGCTGGTACGGGCGTCGAGTTGCGGGTTGAGGACATCGAATGGGCACAGCTGCAGGCCATCTTCGCTCGCGGAGATCAGAAAGTCGGCGAGGCCCTCGCGCGAATCGGAAACCCCAGCAAGCGCTCGGTCCGCCAGGCGCTAACTGCTGCTGGCATAGATTTCGACGAGGCACTACGGGCGAGGCGACCGGGCGAGCCACTGCCTTGGGAGGTGGTCGATGCCGGCCTGCCGCGGTCTTACTTGGAAAAGGGCCTACCGAGCTCAGCGCAGGAGCTGGATGGCCCGCTCCAGGACAAGCTCTGAAGGGATGGCGAGCATGCAGGCCCGTGGCACTGAATGGCGACATATCCAGAGATCCCCACAGGGGCGGCAGGGGAGCTCTGCGGCCACAACAACATTGCGGCATGGATCCCCCCAAGGGCCATAGCGCCTCTCGTCTGCAGGGCCGAAGATGTGCAGCGTCCGCGCACCCTGGCTAACTGCCAGGTGCAGCGGGCCACTGTCTGCGCCGATGACAAGTTCAGAACGCCTGAAGAGAGCTGCAAGCCCAGGCAAGCTTAGTTCTCCGGCCATGGGAATCGCCTGCGGGCATGCGGCCGCTACCATTTCCACAGTGTCAGATTCGGCCCGGCTGCCAGTGACCACAACGGGCAAGCCAGCTTGCTTCCAGAGCTGCTGCACGAGCCGACAGTATCGCTGAACGGGCCAGAGCTTGTTGGGCGCCCCGGCGCCCGGGTGAACACAAAGGAATGGCGTGCTACTGCCAAGTTCGCGGCTAAGAAAACGCTCCGCCTCCTGGTGCGCCCAAGAGGGCAGTGGCAAGTGGAGCGGGTGTGTGTGGACAGTCGGCTCCGGCAAGGGCGCGAGCTCTTGTTGCACCTGCAGTGCGAGCAGGAAGTTTGCCTTGACCTCGTGCCAGCAGCCGCGTGTGAGCGCGTGGGTCAGGAAAAGTTCAGTCTCCCTCGTGGCATAGCCAACGCGCACAGGAATGCCCGCCGCGGCAACGACCATCGCCGCCCACCAATGATCGGCGCGCGCCACGACGCAGGTGTCAAAACGGCCCCGCCAGCGGCGCGCAAGCTGCCAGGCTAGCGCATAGGGCGCGAACAGGTTTCGGTTGCCCGCTCTGGAAAAGCCCGGGAATGGAACGACTTCCACCAAGTCCACCCAGGGCAGGATCCTTGCCAAGGGCTCGACCCATGGGCCGACGGCAAGTGTGATATGCGAATCCGCCCAAGCGGCCCGCAGGGCAGCAAGCGCAGGAAGCATGAGGAGCAAGTCCCCGATATGGTCGGGGCGGATCACAAGGAGCCGTTCCGGCCGGGATCGCCGCCACCGCGTGCCTTTCCTGCAGGTTGCTGCCACAAGCCGCAAGCAAGCGAACCTAACGGCCGAGCGCCTGAGCATACGCAGCCTCTAGACGCGGCAGCAAAGCGCTCCATTCCAAGGGCACAGCCACGTGTTGATAGGCACTCTCTCCCAGCTGAGCCGCTAGCCCAGGGTCATCAACAAGTGCGTGGCAGGCACGGATAAACTCGTCGGCAGTTCTTGCCACTAGGCAATCCTGGCCAGGACGCATCGGCAGCCCTTCGCAGGCAGCGGGGGTAGCAACGATCGGTCGGCGCAAGGCAGCAGCCTCTAGGAGCTTTAACCTCGTCCCACCCCCCATGCGCAGTGGCGCGACGAACACAGTGGCGCCAGCAATGTACGGACGGGCATCTTGCACAGCCCCTGTAACGCAAACGCGGGGTCTCCTGGCCAGAGCCCTGATCGCGGGCACAGGATCCCTGCCTACAATCCAGAACCGCGCATGGGGGAGCAACTGAGAAAGGGAAGGCCACACCTTGTGCGCAAACCAGAGCACAGCATCCACATTGGGACGAAAGTCCATCTTGCCGGTGAAAACGAAGTTGACACCGCTGGTCATCGCCTCATACGGCCTGACATCCTCGTACTCCTGCAGAGCAATGCCGTTTGGAACTACCGCGATTGGCGTCCTTGGTGCAACGGCTTGCAGGGCCGCTCGATCCTCTTCAGATACGGCCAGCACGAGCTGGCATGCGGAGCAGACCACCGCCTCGTAACGAGCGAGGCGCCGGTACTGCAGAAGAGAATAGAAGGCCCGGTGCCACGCGATGGGGCGGTAGGCATCCAGCCGAGCCGCCCGCCACTGCAACAGGTACTCAGCATTATGTTCATCCAGGACTATAGGGCAGCCTGGCAGGAGCTGGCGCAGAAAGGGCACGACAAAGGCCATATCTAGAGACTGCACCTGCACCAAATGCGGCGCGAACGCCGGCAGAAACCGCTGAATGC
>JAPWUW010000049.1 GCA_028275325.1 Anaerolineae bacterium
AATTTGTCCCAGCTGTTGAGGTAGATGAGCGGGTTGAAGAAGTCGTTCCAGGTGCTCATGAAGGTGAAGACGACCAGTGTTGTGAGCGCCGGCCGCGTCAGCGGCAACATGATCTTGCTGTAGATGTAGAAGGTGCTTGCCCCATCTATGCGGGCGGCGTCGTCCAGCTCCAAGGGGATCCCCATGTAGAACTGCCGGAGCATGAAGATCCAGAACGGCGAGCCAAAGTAGGCGGGCACGATCAGCGGCTTGAAGGTGTTGACCCACTTGAGGGCGCTGAAGAGAAGGTAGGTGGGAATAAGCGTCACCTGGCTTGGCAGCATGAGCGTGCTCAGCATGATGAGGAAGAGGACGTTCTTGCCGCGGGCGCGCAACCGCGCGAACCCGAAGGCCACAAGCGAGCAGGAAAGGAACACGCCAATGATGGCGAAAAAGACGATCGTCAGGGTGTTGCGCAGCCAGCGGGAAAACGGCAGAGCTCGCCATGCCTCAGCGTAGTTGCCCCAATCCCAGGGGTTTGGGATCCATTGTGGTGGGCTGCGGAAGATATCCTTTTCCAGTTTGAAAGAGCCGCTCACCATCCACAGGAACGGGATGAGCATGAGAACTGCGCCGGCGATGACGACCGCGTACAGGAAGAAACGGCCAAGAAGGCGCCGCGCCCGCCGCAGGGCCGGCGAGCGCCCCAGGGCCCTGGAGCGCGGGAGCGGCTGTGCCTGCAGGGGCATGGCCTCGCCACTCATCTGCGCGCCACCTCAGCTTCGTAGTAAACCCAGGCCGGGGAAGAGCGAAAGACAAGGGCCGTACAGGCAAGGATAATGACGAAAAGCACCCAGGCCAGGCTGCAGGCATAACCCATGCGGAAGTACTGAAAGGCGTTGCGGTAGAGGTAAAGCACGTAGAAAAGGGTGGCGTTGTTCGGCCCGCCGCCGGTGACCACGTAACCAGTGGTGAACACCTGGAAGGTGCCGATGATGGCCATGACCGTGTTGAAAAGGATCACTGGCGAGATCATGGGGATGGTGATATGCCGAAAGCGCGCCAAGGTGCCCGCGCCATCGATAGCCGCTGCCTCATAAAGGTGGGCTGGGACGTTCTGCAGCCCAGCGAGGAAAATGACCATGCTCGCGCCGTAGCCCCACAGGCTCATGATGATCAGGCTGTAGAGGGCCATCTGCTCTGAGAACCAGTTGACTGGCGGCAGGCCCACGAGCCCGAGGAGCTGGTTCACGAGCCCGCGGCGCGCGAGCATCCAGATGAAGAGCATCGCCACCGCCACAGATGGGACAACGCTTGGCATGTAGTAAATCGTGCGCCAAAGCTTCACCCCCTTTATCTGCTGGTTGAGCGCAATGGCCACAAGAAGCGAGGCTATCATCCGCAGCGGCACGTCAAGAAAGGTGTAAATTGAGGTCACTTTGAGCGATTGCCAGAAGAGCGGGTCCGCCAGCATCTCCCTATAGTTGCTCAGCCCGATGAACGTGGGGGGCTTGACAATCACCCAATCCATGAAGCTGATGACGAAGGAAGCTACAAGTGGCCCCAGGGTGAAAAGGAATAGCCCCAGTAGCCACGGCGAGATGTAGAGGTAGAATTCGCGCTCCTCTCGCCTGGCAAGAGCGCTGAGGCCCTGGCGCCTTGCGGGAAGGAAAGGTGCCACCGCACTCATCTGCCACTTGCTCCAGAAAGCGCTTGGGGGAGGCGGGAAGCCAAAGAGCTCACCGCCTCCCCGCTATCACTCTAGGCGTGCAAGCCCGGCGCCTACGGCGACCACTTCTGCAGCTCCTTGAGGAGCTGCGAGATATTGGCGTTCTCAGCTGCAAAGACCTCAGCCGCAGGCTTGCCCTCGACGAAGACCTGGTCGAGCGCGGCGCTTATCGTATCGAGGACCTTGCTGGGGACAAAGGTGGTCGGGTCGGCGACGGCGTACTTCTCGAGTGTTTCCAGGAAGACGTCCTGGTGCTCAACCTGCGTCTTCTCGCTGTACCAGAACGGCTTGGCGAACTGGGATTTTCGCGGGGGCAGGTCCACTCCGAGGGAAGACCAGATCTCAGCCGCCTTATCCCAGGTGCGCCAGGCGGTCCACTTGTAGCACGCATCGGGGTACTTTGTCCCAACCCAGACGGCCTGCCCGACGCGGAAGTTGAGGGAAACGTTTGCCTTGTTCTTAGGCAGGGGCGCTATGTCGTATTGGCCGTGAATGTCGACGAGGCGGCCTCGCTGCCATGGCCCGCTTATGAAGGAAGCCGTTGCCCCATTGAGGAAAGAGTTCCAAGTGCCGATCTCCGCCAGGACGGCGCTTTCCGGCGCGATCTTCTCCTTGTGGATGAGATCGGCTGGGAACTGGATCGCTTCCGTCACCTCTGGCCTGTCGAAATAGGCTTCGTTGAACTCCTTGTTGTAGGGCTGCCCGCCATTCTGGAAGATCCACTCGTAGATTTCCTGGTTGCGCGCGTAGGTGAAGTAACCGTAGACCTTGACGGTGCTGCCCTCTACCTTGGTGAGCGCTTTGGCGTACTCTAGGAAGCTGCTCCAGTTCCACTCGCCTCTGGAGGCAAGCTCGTTGGGGTCCGCAAGGCCTGCTTCCTGCGCGAAATCCTTGCGCCAGTAGAAGACCTGTGGCCCCGTGCCGTATGGCAGCCCGTAAAGATCGCCCTTGTAACGCCAGATATCGAGCGCGGACGGGAATAGGTCGTCGAGCTGGATATTGGCATCGGCCTCAATATAGGGCTGAAGGTTGAGGATGGCACCGCGTGGCGCGTACTGAGGCGCTGGCACCTGCAGTGTGTCCAGGCCTTGGCCAGCCGCCATCATGGCCTCAACCTTGGCGTTGTAATCCTGCGGGATCTGCAGGATCTCCACCGTGATGTCTGGGTACTCCTCATGGAAGGCCTCAGCGCTTTTGTTCATGGCATCCAGCTCCATGACGCCACCCCAGACGGCGTGGATGATCTTCACCGGAGCTGCAACCGGCGTCGCCGCTGGAGCCTCAGTTGCAGCTGGCTGCGTGGGCGCAGCAGGAGCCGCCGGCGTTGGCGCGCAGGCAGCAACAAGTGCGCCAGCTGCGCCAGTCACTGCGGCGCGAAGGAATACCCGCCTGGACACGACGTGCGCTTTCATTGCACACCTCCTTTCCTCTGGGCTCGGAATTGCAGGCCTGGCAAAATCCCGTGCCACAAGAATCTCAGCCACCCTGTGTGTGGTAACTATAGTTAGAAGGGCTCTGGCTGTCAAGCCAGTTTTTTGGGGCAGGCGGCCACGAATACCTCCTCCTGAACTGCAAGGCCAGCCGCCAATGTGCTGTGGCAGCGGCGCCTGCTCCGACGAAAGGGCAACGAATGCGACTACGAAGCTCTCTCAAGTGCCAGCTGAGGTTGTATGACCCACCGTGGCAGCCACCGCCTCTGTAGCAGAGCTTGCCACGTCGGTGCCAGCGCAGCCTCGCTGCCGGTGTAGCGCTCAAGACAACATCCCCGCCCACCCGCCCTCTCGGCTCCATTGCACCTTGGCCTCAGGTCCAGCTCTCTAGAGCCTTGGCTCTCCCACCCACCCGCCCTGTGGCTCGGCCGTTCTTTAGCGTTGGGGGCGGGTGGGTGGGGCAGTCTCTCGAGGGCGACAACGATGGCCGGCGTGCCTTGGCAGCGACACGTGCTCCAACAAAAGAGCAACGAACGCGGCCAGAGCACAGGCTCAGAGAAGGTTGGGTCCGTCGCAATGCACCGTGGCGGCCAGTGCTGTTGTCCTGTGAGCTATGCTCACGGGCTGCCAGGGCTACCGAGCGGCTGGTGGGGTGCTTGAGAGGCTTGCCCTCTCCGCCCACGCCGCTTGAGGTTTGCCTCCTTCCCGTTCCAGGAAAGCGCGTAAAGAGCCGGCCGGTTCCGCACAGGCTCAAATGCACTAGCCAGTCAGCAATTATTGGACAGGGGCCCGTGGACGTACGATAATGTCGCGCAGAGTGCGTTAGCAACCAGGTTGATTTTCTGTTGTCTCTTGGTAGCGAGGGGGTAAAATGCTGTTGAGCCGTCGGCGGATGTTAGCTAGGACTTCCCTCTGGGGCAGTCTTGCTTTAGTTTTGCTCGGAGCGTGCCGCGGCGCACGCCCGAGCCCACAAGCTAAGGAGGAGGCCACTGTGGTTCCGGAACGAGTACCTCCCGGTCAGCGCGTTGTCCAGCGCTTGCCGGTGCTGGATCTTGGCGTGCGACCTGCCGTGCCACTGGAAAAGTGGCAGTTAGAGGTTGGTGGCAGGGTGCGCAACCCGGTGGTATTGAGCTGGCAGGAGTTTCGGGAGCTGCCGCACGTGCGGCGCACATGGGATTTTCACTGCGTCACAGGCTGGTCCAAGCTGGACGTGCTCTGGGGCGGAGTGCTCATGAGGGAGATTATTGGCCTCGTTGGGCCCAAAGAAGGCACTGTAGCCGTCATTTTCGAGTGCCGCGATGGCTACAGCACAAACGTCCTCTATGAGGAGCTCAGGGAGCGGGAAGCGTTGCTTGCTGATGAGCTAGAGGGAGAGCCACTGCCGCTTGAGCACGGTGGGCCGGTGCGCGCTGTCATCCCGTATCTGTACGCCTGGAAGAGCGCCAAGTTTCTTCAGCGCATCCGCTTCGAGCCGGTGGATGAGCCCGGATACTGGGAGGTGCGCGGTTACCATAACCACGCTGACCCGTGGAAAGAGGAGCGCTTTGGCTGAGCCCTGAGCGACGCGTCCACTTTGTGAGAAAGAAAGGAGGGTGCATGGCAAGGTTGTGCAGCGTTAGCCCGGAGCGGCGCCATTTGCTTGAAAGGGTTGGCGCCATTGCCGCCGCCTCGCTCCTTGGTGGATGCCGCGGCGCGCAAATGGCGTCGCCACAGGCCTTGGGCACGGAGGCAGCGGGAGTCTCGCCCACTGGGCCGGCCGAACCCAGCGCTGCGGCCGGCCCAAGCAGCGTTGCGGCCACGCCGCCCGTGCCGGAGGGCGCGGCCTACCTGGCCGTGGCGCGTGGCCCTTCACCAGCGGCCATCACCGAGGCGGCAATCAAGGCCATTGGCGGCATCGAGCGGTTTGTGAAGCCAGGTTACGACGTAATTGTGAAGCCCAATATCTGCGTTGCCTACTACGGCCCCGAGTACGCTGCCACAACCAACCCGGAGGTGGTGGCTACAATCGTGCGGCTATGCAGGGGTGCTGGCGCACGGCGGGTGCGCGTCATGGACTACCCCTTTGGCGGCACAGCAGCGGATGCGTACGTGAAGAGCGGGATCAAGGCGGCTGTCGAGGAAGCTGGTGGGGAGATGGAGCTGATGTCCCGCGTGAAGTACGCGGAGGTTGATTTCCCGCCCGAGAGCGTGGACATAAGGCGCTGGCAGGTCTATACAGATGCGCTCAAGGCCGATTTGATCATCAACGTGCCGATTGCCAAGCACCATGGGATCGCCACGCTGACGCTGGGCGCCAAGAACCTCATGGGCCTGATCGAGAACCGCCCCCTCATTCACGTCAACCTGCACCAGCGCATTGCCGATCTCGTCACGCTTTTCCGGCCGCAACTTACGGTTATGGACGCCGTGCGCATCCTCATGGCGCATGGGCCCTCTGGCGGCAACCTGGCGGACGTGAAGCAGCTGGATACTGTCATTGCCAGCCACGATATTGTTGCTGTGGACGCCTATACCACTCGCTTCTTCCCCTTTGCGGATGTGGATAAGGTGGGTTACATCAGGAAAGCTGCCAACATGGGCTTGGGCACTCTGGATCTGGACGCGATCAAGATCGCGGAAATTGCCCTCTAAGCGCTGGGACCTGCCGTGGAGAGCCGTGCATCTCAAAAACGGGCACAGCGAGTGCCGCTCCTGCAGCGGCGGCTGACGCGGGCAGTTGTGCAGGCCCTCTTCCTTTTTGCGTTTCTTGCGCTTTTCGTCGTTTCGGCCGTGCGCAGCGCCGATGCTGGCCCTGCCCGGCTGCCGTTCCTTCTTGACCCGCTCGTGGTGCTGGCCGCCAGCTTGAGCGGGCGCGCGGTGTTGCCCGGGTGGGGTTGGGCCGCTCTCGGCCTGGCGCTTGCGCTTGGCCTGGGCAGGGTGTGGTGTGGATGGCTGTGCCCGGTTGGAACAGTTCTGGATGCGTTTTCCATCCGGCCGCGCCGGACAGGCCCGCGGCCTGCAGCGGATCGGCTTCGCTTTGCCAAGCATTTCGTCCTGCTCACGGTGGTTGTCATGGCCGCCCTTGGGAGCGCCTTCCTTCTCTTCCTGGATCCGCTCTCCCTTGCCACGCGGACCCTGTCGGTGGCCGTTTGGCCAGCGCTCAACTATGCCTTTGGTGGCGCGCAGGCCTTTCTCTACCGGTTTGGGATCCTGCAGGAACCACTTCTCGGGCTTGAGAACCTGTTGCGGCGGGCAGTGTTGCCAAGCTTCCAGCCCTACTTGCGGCTTAACCTCTTGGTGGGGCTGATTGCCATGGGCATTGTGGCGCTCGAGGGGCTTGGGGCGCGCTTCTGGTGCCGCTCCTTGTGCCCTTTGGGGGCGCTTCTTGCACTTGTGAGCAAGCTCGCGTTTGTGAAGCGCCGCGTGAAGCAAAACTGCATAAGCTGTGGCCGCTGCGAGCGCATTTGCCCGACGGGCACGATCGACGCCGGCAAGGCCTACGAGAGCGACGCGGCCGAGTGCATCATGTGCCTGGATTGTGCGCGCGCCTGCCCAGTGGATGCTATAGCGTTCCCGGCCGCGCAGGCCCCAGCCGCGCGGCAGCCGTACGACGCTGGCCGCAGAGATGTGGTGGGCGGCCTGCTGGCGGGCACGGCGCTTGTCGGCCTCTTTGGCGCATCAAGCGAGCGGCACGATAGCCAGAACTTCCTCTTGCGGCCGCCAGGCGCCCTGGACCCGGAATTCCTGGATAAATGCATTCGCTGCGGGGAGTGCATGCGGGCCTGCCCCACCGCAGCCCTGCACCCCGCGCTCTTCCAGGCCGGGCTGGAGGGCCTGTTTTCGCCGTTGCTCGTGCCGCGGCTGGGGTACTGCGATTATTCGTGCAACCGCTGTGGCCAGGTCTGCCCGACCGGTGCCATCCCACCTCTTGATCTGGAGACAAAACGCCTGTGGGTGAACGGGCAGGCGTACATAGATGAGCAGCGGTGCATCCCGTGGACAGGGGATGGGCAATGCTCCGTCTGCGAGGAGATGTGCCCTGTGCCGGTGAAGGCGATCTGGCTCGAGGAGGTGGAGATCCAGAGGGAAGATGGGGCGCGCTTCACGGTGCGGCGGCCGCATGTGCGGCGCCATCTGTGCATTGGTTGCGGCACGTGCGAGAACAAATGCCCTGTGAGCGGCGAGGCGGCAATCCGTGTCCATGTGGCCGGTGCCGAACGTCTGCAGGCCCGCCTCATTGGCTCTGGCCGGGGGCGGGGCGCCGGCCAGAGCCAGAGCGGTGAGCGGGCTGAGCCCTAGGTTCAGGCCAGAGGGAGCAGCAGGCCGAAGAGAGCGCTTGCGCCGTTGAGGGCGATCGCGAGCATCGCGAGGCGGCGTGCTCTCATGGATGTGCGCAGGGCCAACGCGAGAAAGCCAGCTTCGAAGCTGGTGGCAAGGAGCTCAGCAACGAGCAGCGCGGCGGCACCTGGTAGCGGCAAAGCGCCGACGAGCCACCAGACGGCTGGCACGGTGACCAGGTTAGCAAGAGGTACGAGCCCAAGGAGCGCGTGGGGCAGCCCGCGCGCGGCGACAAGGAGGGCGGTCAGGAAGAACTCCACCCCTACTGTGGTGAAAAGGCCAGGGCAGAACGCACTGCTTCTCTTGCTTTCTTCGACAAGCAAGTCCTGCGCACGGACTGTCACGCGGTAGAAAACGATCCCCCCAGCGTGGGTGAAGACGTTGCTCTCCCGCACGGCATCGCTGAACCGGATGCGCAACTTGTGGTAAGGTGCGTAGCCGTAGGCCATGGAGCGGCACTCGCTGCCATCGCAAGAGAAGCCCTGAGGCCCCAGCCGCTGCAGCGGCCGAGCATCGGTGCAGGCTGCGTCCTGGCACTCCAGCTGCTCCCCGGCGAGGATCTGCGGCGGCGGATCGAGCTCATACACGAACGAAAAGCGCATCTCTGGCTTGGGCCCAATGTCGGCGCTCGAGTGCAGGACCGGCCAAAACAGCGCCGCCAGAAGGGCAACGGCGGGCACAAACTTCTGCAAAAGGCGACAGGCTTCAGAGGCTCGCATAGGCAAGGGCTCCAGCTGATCTAGACACGCACGTTGATATTACTGCTTGGCTTGCTGCCTGTCACCTGCCGCCGGGCCAGCGCACAGCGAGCAGCTCTTCCCCGAGGGGTTTCCTGGCCGTATTAGTGGCGCTCTTGTTCGGGCGCCTCTGGGTGCCGAAGCACCTTGGCGGCCGATGTTGCCGCTTCGGAGGTATTCCCACCCACCCGCCCCTGACAGCTGAGCCAAGCGGAAGGTGGGTGGGTGGGAGAGAGAAATCCCGGCCACCGCACCTGCCGCCAGGGTGCTTTGACACTGGGATGCGTGGCATCTGGAGGAACGCAGCGGCGGGCCAGCTGCACCTGACGGGGCCGCTGGATCTCCTCAAGCCGTCTCTTGGGTGTCGGGGCTGCTTTGCCTTTGTAAGACCTGTCGCTACCGAAGGACCTTGGCGGCAAAAGCGGCTGTTCAGGAGGTATTCCCACCCACCCGCCCCTCAAAAGCGGCAGGGTGGGTGGGTGGGAGAGACTTTTCCCCAGAGCACCGCACTGGCAGCCAAAGTGCATTGGGAATGCTGGGCAAAGCTCCTTGTGGACACGCGGCGCCCGGCAAGGTGCAGCAGGATAAGTGCCAAGCCTCGTTGAAGCTGTGCCTAGACTGCACTCATTGCTTTTTTGCGAAGCGCGCCTCGCAGGCAGCGTACGTCGGCCGTCCCTGTTGCTGTTCAGGAGGTATTCGCACCCACCCGCCTACAAAAACTGAGACGCGCGCGGCGCAAAGTAACGGCTGGCGCCTGGCTGCCGTATAATGTCAACTGATGAGGGTGAGCCCAGCAGCGACTGGGCGAGGGGTGGTCGGGATGAGGCGGCGGCAGTTCTTGCGTCTATTGCCTCTCTTGTTCTGCCTTCCGTGTGCGGGGTGCAGCGTCCCCTTGGAAGGTGCTGCTGTGAGCCAGGTGCCGCAGGACCTTCCTGACCCGAGCGAAATCGAGAGGGCAGCTCAGCAATTCCAGCCTGTGCGGCTGTACGACCGCACCGGCACTGAGCTGCTGTGGGAATTCTCCCATCCCATGGGCAGCCGCATCTACGTCCCGCTGGAGCGCATACCAACGTACTTGCAGCACGCGGTGATCGCCCTTGAGGATCGGGATTTCTACGTGCATCCAGGCGTCGACCCAAAGGCGGTGGTCAGGGCGGCACTGGCGAACCTGCGCGGCGAGGGTGTTCAGGGGGCAAGCACGATCGCCATGCAGCTTGCCAAGAACCTGCTGCTCTCGCCGGATGAGCGTTACGAGCTCAGCATGGATCGCAAGCTGAAGGAGGCGATGCTTGCCCTTGAGCTCACGCGTCGCTACCCGCGCGAGAAGATCCTCGAGTGGTACCTCAACACGAACTTCTACGGCTGCCGCAGCTACGGTGTGGAGGCGGCAGCGCGCACATACTTTGGCAAGCACGTCTGGGAGCTCTCCTTGGCCGAGGCGGCCATGATTGCGCCCATCCCTCAAAACCCTTCGATCAACCCCTTCAGCGATTTTGTGGCCGCCAAGCGCCGTCAGGAGATGGCGCTGGATGTGATGGCGGAGCTCGGCTACATCAGCGCAGCGGAGGCAGCTGCAGCCAAAGCAGAGCCGCTCTCTCTCGCGAAAGAGCCCGCTGCGCCTGTCATGCGCGCGCCGCACTTCGCCCTGTACGTGAAGCAGCTCCTCGAGGAGCGCTACGGAGAGCTGCTGTACATGCTGGGGTTGCGCGTGCGCACGAGCCTTTCGCTCCCGGTGCAGGAGCTTGCCGAGCGCGTGGCAAAGGAGAAGGTGGCTGAATACGAGGCCCGGTACGACGCGCATAACGCTGCCGTAGTGGTGATTGCCCCGGAATCCGGCGAGATCCTGGCGATGGTTGGCAGTGTCGATTACAACGACGAGAGGATCAGCGGGCAGGTCAACATGGCGCTTGCGCCGCGCCAGACAGGCTCGTCCTTCAAGCCGTACGTGTACCTGGCGGCGCTGGAGAGTGGCTACACGGCAGCGACAATGCTCCTCGATATCCCGACGAGCTTCCCCAACCCCTATGGCAAGCCCTATGCCCCCAAGAACATAGACGGGCGCTTCCACGGGGCAATGCGCATGCGCCGGGCGCTTGCGTGTTCGTATAACGTCCCGGCAGTGCGCATGCTCTCTATGCTTGGGGTGGAGAAGGCGCGGAATATGGCCGTGCGCCTGGGCATAGCGCTGCCAGAAGGAGAATACGGGCTCAGCTTTGCGCTGGGGACGGCGCCAATCTCCTTGCTTGAGCACACTTTTGCCTACGCGGCACTGGCGAGCGGTGGCCGGCTTATTGGGCAGCAGTGGGGGAGGGAGCAACGGCCCCGGCCAGCAGCGATCCTCGCCATTGCGGATGCGGCGGGCAACCAGCTCTACGAGTACGTGCCGCGCTCCCAGCAGGTCGTTTTGCCCGAGTACGCCTACATCCTCACAAGCATCCTGAGCGATGCCACGGCAAGGCTGCCGGCCTTTGGCGCCAGCGCGGCCAACCTCGTGCTGCCGGACCGGCCTGTGGCGGCAAAGACTGGCTCCACAGATGGCTACAGCGATGCCTGGACGATGGGCTACACGCCCCAGTTTGCCGTCGGCGTGTGGGTGGGCAACACGGATCGACGCCCGATGAAGGGCCTGCTTGGCTCAACTGGGGCGGGCCCTATCTTCCACGAGATCATGTTGCGCCTGCATGAGGGCCAGCCGGTGCGAGAGTTCCCCCGGCCGCCTCGGCTTGTGGAGCTCGAGATCTGCGACGTTTCCGGCCTTCTGCCAGGGCAACACTGCCCGCGCGCCAAGGAGCTCTTCTTCCCCGGAACCGAGCCCACCGAGACCTGCCGGATGCATGTGCTCTTGCGCGTGAACAAAGAGACGGGAGAGCCGGCGACAGCCGACACGCCTGCGGATAAGGTGGTGGAGCAGCTCTTTGAGATCTACCCGCCGGAAGGGGCGCAGTGGGCCCAGGAAAACGGCATCGCGCAGCCGCCCGCCTGGGCGCTAGCGGCAACAACTGACCCGATGGGCAAGGCTGTCTCTCTCCTGAGCCCTCAGCCGGGGCAGGTTCTCTCGGGCGTGGTGACAATTGTCGGCACGGCCACAGCCACGCAGCTCTGGTATCACAAGGTTGAGTACTCGGCTGATGGGGCCAACTGGACGACAACCGAGGCCGATTACATGAAGACAGAACGGGTCTTTGGTGGCGCTCTGGCCACCTGGGATACGCGCACAGTCCCTAACGGGCGCTATTACCTGCGCGCAGTGGTCGTCGATATCACCGGCAACTACCTTGAGACAGCGCCGATAACGGTGACAGTCCAGAACTAGCGGCAGTGCGGGAACAAACCGCTCGCCTCAGGCGTCACTACTGGCAAAAGAAGAGTTCGGCCAGCAAGGTGCCATTTCGGCAAAGGGGAGGAGGATGGAGGTGTTGGCCATGAGAAGGTGGTTGGGTGCGCTGTGCCTGGTTTCAATTGTCGCCGCGCTTGTGCAGGGTTCCTTGGTGCTGCCGCCCGCGCAGGCGCAGGGGGAAGGCCCTCAACTTGTCATTTACAGCGATGGGAGCGCCTTCATCCAGGAGAGGCGCTTGCTCGAGCTCAAACCGGGGCTGCAGGAAATCCGGCTCACCGACGTTCCTGCCCAGGTGGACCCGTCCACTCTCTCCTTTCGCTCCCTCACTGACCCGGCTGGCACAAAGGTGCTGGAGCAAAGCTTCGAGTACGACCTGCTCAGCACCGCCAGCCTGCTTGCCAAATTCTTGGAGAGGGAAATCCGTATCGTCCTGGAGGATGGCAGCCTCTACCAGGGCAAGCTCCTGAGCGCGCGCGAGGATATCATCGTCCAGCAGCCGGACGGCAGCCTTTCGGCCATCCGGCCAGATAAGGTGCGCGAGTTCGCCTTCCCCAGCGTGCCGGAGGGCCTTGCCACCCGCCCCACGTTTGTCTGGCAGGTGGAGGCGGCCAAAGGTGGCAGCCACGACATCGAGCTCAGTTACCTCACAGGAGGGCTGTCTTGGTCCGCAAGCTACGTGCTCTTGCTCTCTGCCGATGGGAGGAGCCTGGATCTTTCCGGCCGCATGAGCATTGACAACCGCTCCGGCACGGGCTTTTCAGGGGCGCGGGTGAAGCTCGTCGCTGGGCAGGTGCACCGGGCTGCAGCCCCCAGGTATGAAGGCCTTGCCTACGCCAAAGCCATGCCGATGGCCGTGCCTGAGGCTGCTGTGCAGGAGCAGCCAGCATTCGAGTACCACGTCTACAGCCTGGCGCGCCCCGTCGACCTGAAGGATAACCAGAGCAAGCAGATTGGGTTCGTGGAAGCGCTGGGGGTGCCGGCCGACAAGTTCTACGTGTATGAAGGGAGCGCCGGCTTCAGCTTCTGGGGCACCCCTCAGACGGACCCATACTACGGAGCGGATACGGGCATCAAATCCGTGCGCACCATGCTTTCCTTCCGTACCGGCGAGGGTGGTGTGAACGAAGTGCTGCCGGCCGGCATCGTGCGCGTCTACCAGGAGGGGCCGGATGGCAGTCGCATCCTTGTGGGAGAGGACAACATAGGGCACACGCCGAAGGGCGAAGAGGTCAAGCTCTACCTGGGAGATGCCTTCGATCTCGTGGGCGAGCGCGTGCAGACGGACTTTCGCCGGCTGGGGGATAACGCCATCCAGGAAAGCTATCGCATCGTGCTGCGCAACCACAAGGACGATGCGGCTGTAGAGGTGCGCGTCTTGGAGCGGCTCTTCCGGTGGAGCGAGTGGCAGATACTGGAGGAGAGCGCACCGCACAGCAAGCTGGATGCGCAGACGGTCGAATGGCGGCTGCAGGTGCCAGCCCAGGGCGAGGCCGAGCTCACCTACACTGTGCTCTACCGCTGGTGATGGATGGTTTTGTGGCGCTCGCGGGGCTCCGGACCCCTCACTCCGCGAGCCCCGCGAAGGCGAGGGCGCTCTCGTAGCTGGGGGCGCCCTCCATGGGGCCAAGGGCGGTCACGGCTAGCGCCCCAACGGCGTTGGCGAAGCGAGCGCACTTCTCGAGCGGCCACCCTTTGAGCAAGCCCACCAGGAAGGCAGCATCGTAACAATCCCCTGCGCCGGTGGGGTCCACCTCTTCCACCGAGAGGGCTGGCACGTACAGCTCGGCCTCGCCTGTGAAGACTGTGCTGCCACGACTGCCCTGCTTGAGCGCCACCACACGCTTGCCAGCGGCCAGTTGCCTTGCTGCCT
>JAPWUW010000380.1 GCA_028275325.1 Anaerolineae bacterium
GCGCAGGAAGCCGTTACATCCCCTGTTTCGGCGAAAGTATGCCAGAACGTCTCTAGCGCCGGTGCAAATGGGCCCCGCGCTTGCCTTTCCTGCGCCAGGGCTTCCTCAGCGGCCGAGCGCTTCCCGGCCAGGCAGTAGCTGACCACCAGGCGGAAGCGCGCAAAGGAGCGCAGCGCTTCTAGCTCCTCCTGCTCGCTCCAGCCAGCGAAGTTGCCGGCCGGCTTGAGCGAAGGGTCGGCGATGGCTTTTGTGTAGAGTGAGATGGCCTTCTGTACGTCCCCCGCTGCCAGGGCCTGGTTGGCGTCAAGGACGACGAAAAGCAGCTTGTCAGAAGGATCGTAAAGAACGGCATCCTGCTTATAGGAACCGCCTACCAGCTTGTAGATGGTGGTCGAGGCCCGCTGCGGGCCGGCGCCAATGGAGCCGTAGGTGTTGCCGTGCACAGCGATCTCGATGAGCCCATCCCCATCGCGATCGGCTATCTCCACACGATCAGCGTAGGCAGCAGCGATCTCATCCGCCAGGCTCGCGCAAGTGGCGCCAGCGCAGCTGAGCGGTGTGATGTAGGTGAAGCAGGTGTGCGCGCCGCAGTTCTCCTGCGCAAAGACCACATCAGCTGCTCCATCGCCGTTCAGGTCCGTGAGCGCAAGGATGGCGATGGGGCCCTGCATCTGGCTCAGGCTGTAGCTGTCAAAAAGAGGCGTGTAGCCCCCGTTGGATGAGCGCAGGACAAGAAGCGTGGCAGCGGGGAATAGCTCCGACGAGCGCTCCGCCGCAGCTACGATGAGGTCCGCGTTGCCGTCGCCATCAACATCGGCCTGCAAAACTGGGGCTAGGCCGCCGAGGGCCTGGAGGTTGCCCCCGCTCTCTGGCACAAACCCCCATTGTCTCAGCGCAGCAAGCGCTGCGCCAGCTGGGTCGCGTTGGCCGGCCACGACTCTGGCAAGCGCCTGGCCCAGCTCGGCAATGGAGGGCGCGGCCCCAAACGACGTGAAGCTGGGCGTGATGGCGATTGTGGTGGCGACAGCGCTCAAGGTGGGGGTAGCAGTCGGCGGCGGCAGTGGCGTTGACGTGGGCGTCGCGCTGGCTGTGGGGAAGGACGCAACCAGGGCAGTTCGAGCCGGCTGCCGCCTGGCGGCTGCGGTGGCCAGGCGACAGCCAGCCTCCAGGCAGAGAGCAAGCGCAAGCAAAGATCCGAGCAAACATGCTCGCTTGGACATGAGGCACCTCTTGGCGGGCGTGTCAAAGGCTGGCTGGGTGCAGGAGCAAGCCGAAGCCGAGGCTAAGCAGGCCAGCTGAAAGCGTCTTTAGCCCTGCAACGACCAGGTTCTGCCTCGCGACAGCGCCCAAGAATGCTCCCAGGGCAAAGAGCATCGCAAATGCCATGCCAAAAGCGAGCAAGTATGCAGTGCGCAGGTCGATGAGTTCACCGGCAAGGAAGAAAGGCGTGAGAACCAGCGTCGCCGAGATGACTGGCGCCAGGGCGTCGGCCAGGGCGACGACGCCGATGGCAAAACGGGAAGCTTTGGCAAGTTGCGTGCCCCGCAGGCTGGACAGCGTTGCCTGTTCCAGCTCATTGAGGGCACGGCGCCGCTCTGCCGTTTCAGTCAGAGCGGCTCCCCATAGCCCGGAGATGCCCATGGCTGCCGCTGTGGATAGACCTGTTGTGGCGATGACAGCCGGCTCGACAACGCGTGCGGCAAAGCTCCCGGCCAGCACACCGGTAATGGTGAGGATGCCGTCGAAAGCGTTCATGGCGAAGTAACGCCGCGCGATCTCTCCGACTTCGCTCAGCTCGCTGTAGTAGCGCAGCTTCTGCCACTCGGCAGCCAGCCTCTTGATGGGGGACATGGCTCAGGCCTCAGATTACCCCTGGTGTGGGTCTTGAGGCGTCGAGGCGTCGTCTATGATCGAGCGGCCGGCGACGACCTCGTCGATCGAGTGGACTGTGGCACCGAACTCGCGCAGCTGCTCGACGACCTTCTCATAGTCTATGGATGGGCCCTCGATCGTGATCTTGGCGTTTTCGACGTGAAGATCCATCTCGTAAATGGAAATGTTCACCGCTTCCACGCCCGGCAGGTCGCTCAGGCGCATGGATAGCTCCACAATGCTTGGGGCATGTGGCTTCAAAGTATCGAGCACAAGCCTTCTCACCGCTCCCATTTGCTCAGCAACCCTCCTCTGGGTGCGACTGTGCGGCCGCAACTGGCCTGCGGCAGCGATGGCGGGCCAGCCACGCGGACGGGCACGGCGCTTTGAGGCTCACAGGGCACACGAAGTCTTCACACGGGGTAGCTCTCAACCGCAGAAGGAGATCAGAGTACAGCTCCACCCGGCGCAGCCCCGGCTGCCCTCGAGGAGCTGCGGCCAAGCGAGTCAACCTATAGATACTGGGAGGTTTGTCCATCCCTACCGCTGCAAGGGCGAAGGCGCAGACAATTCAAAACAGCTACCTTTAACGCTCACAGCCTACAGTGTAAGCGTGCCCCGGTGCACTGGCAAGAATCGGGACCTAACGTTGCCAACCAACGCGCCGAGTCGCTATACTTTTGCCTAGGCTCGGGGTGTAGCGCAGTCGGCTAGCGCGCAGCGTTTGGGACGCTGAGGTCGGAGGTTCAAATCCTCTCACCCCGACCTGCTATTGGCGTGCGGGAGTAGCTCAGGGGTAGAGCTCCTGCCTTCCAAGCAGGTTGCCGCGGGTTCGAATCCCGTCTCCCGCTCTTCTGGTGGCCAGACCTCGCTTGCTTTGCGGGCGTAGCCCTCTTCTACGGCAAGAGTTCCGCAAGCACCATTGTGCTGTCCCCTTTTGTCCAAATGTTGCAACAGGCCTCCTCTCGCTTTATGATGGCGCTGCAAATGTTTGCAGGAGGGGCCTGATGCACATTCCCGATGGTTTCCTGAGCGCCGGGGTCATCGCCGGATGCTGGGCGGCATCAGTCGC
>JAPWUW010000381.1 GCA_028275325.1 Anaerolineae bacterium
TTGCGCGCCGAAGAGCGAAGGGCAGATGAGGAACCTAGGCTTCTCACCGTGGTGCTTGTGGTTGGCGTCAACGGCTCAGGCAAAACGACAACGGTCGGGAAACTCGCGCGTTACTACACCTTGCGCGGCCACAAGGTGCTCATTGCCGCTGCCGACACCTTTCGCGCTGCGGCCATTGAGCAGTTGCGCATCTGGGCCGATCGCGCTGGTGTACCCGTCGTTGCCCATCAACCTGGGGCGGATCCTGGGGCGGTTGTGTACGACGCTATTCGAGCCTGCCGGGCACGGGGGCACGACCTGCTTTTGGTGGACACAGCCGGGAGGCTACATACCCGCTACAACTTGATGGCCGAGCTGCGTAAAGTCGCCGAGGTCGCGCGGCGAAATGTGCATCGCGCCCCCCACGAGGTGTTTTTGGTTTTGGATGCGACAACCGGGCAGAATGGCATGGCACAGGCCAGAAGCTTTCGCGAGGCTGTGGGGCTGACAGGGGTGATTCTTGCCAAACTCGACGGCACAGCCAAAGGTGGTGTGGCTTTTTCCATCGCTCGCGAACTGGGAGTGCCCGTGCGGTTCGTAGGCACCGGGGAGGGGCTGGAGGATCTGGTGGAGTTCGACGCAGCGGCGTACGTGGCGGGTCTGTTCGAGCGCCGATGAGCGGATTGATCGGGGCTGAGCGTCGCTTGGCGATGCTGGTGGCGCTCTGCCCCAAGTTGGTCTTTTCAAGAGAAACTGAAAGAAATTGAGGGGTTGGGCTATGTCGAGTGGGCAGTTGCTCGAGAGGGCAAAGGCCTTGCGGGAACAAACCGAATCGCTTTTGGTGCGCCTTTGACGTTGCCAACAAGAAGGAGCGCTTGCGGCAGCTAGAGGCTCAGGCAGCTCAGCCTGGGTTCTGGGAAGACCAGGACCGAGCTCAGAGGGTGATGGAAGAGCTTGCGGGCCTGCGGGCGGAGCTTGAGCCGTGGGAGAAGCTCGAAAACGACGTGCAAGAAGCTGTTGCGCTTGCAGAGTTGGGTGAGGGCGCAGATGAGGAATTCTTGCTGTCGCTCGAGCAGGAACTGAACGCTCTTGAGCGGAGACTGCTGGAGCTTGAGAGCGAGCTTCTTTTCTCGGGCGAGCACGATAGCGCGGACGCCATAGTCTCGATTCATGCCGGAGCTGGCGGCACTGATGCTCAGGATTGGGTGGAGATGCTCCTGCGCATGTACTTGCGCTGGGCAGAGGAAAAGGGTTTCCGGACCGAGATTCTGGACCTCAGCCCGGGAGAGGAAGCCGGGATCAAGAGCGTGACTTTCGAGGTGCGAGGGAGGAATGCGTACGGGCTGCTGAAGGCCGAGAAGGGCGTACACCGGCTCGTGCGCCTCTCGCCTTTTGACGCCGCGCACCGGCGGCATACCTCTTTCGCGCTTGTCGAGGTAGTCCCGGATATTGAAAAGCGAGTCGAGGTCAAGATTGACCCCGACGACCTGAGAATCGATGTGTTCCGCTCGGCCGGGGCAGGGGGCCAGAACGTCCAAAAGAACGCGACGGCAGTGCGCATCACCCACATTCCCACAGGGATTGTTGTCTCCTGCCAGAATGAGCGCAGCCAGCTGCAGAACAAAGAGACGGCGATGCGCATCCTGCGCGCCAAGCTGTATGAGCTGGAGAAGCGGCGACAGGAAGAGGAACTGGCCCGGCTGAAAGGGGAACACGTTGAGGCTGCCTGGGGCAACCAGATTCGCTCCTATGTGCTACATCCTTACCAGATGGTGAAGGACCACCGTACGGGCGTAGAAGTGGGCAACGCGCAAGCAGTGCTGGATGGGGATATAGACCGCTTTATTGAAGCTTACCTGAAACTGACTATCGAGGCCGCCTAACGGCTCGGTTCTTGCAGGTGCGAAGCAGCGGCGGACCCACCACGGGGGCGCCGCTGTTGCGCTTTTGGCGCTGGGTCGGCTAGTATCAGAACATATGTTCGATACGAGGGGGCGATGTCAGAACGGGTTGGGGCAGTGGCCATTGAACAGGAGCTGCGGGAGTCGTACCTGGACTACGCCATGAGCGTGATTGTGGCGCGTGCGCTCCCAGATGTGCGCGACGGTCTCAAGCCTGTGCAGAGGCGGATCCTTTTCGCGATGGCGCAGATGGGCCTTTGGCCGGATCAGAATTTCCGCAAGTGCGCGCGCATAGTCGGAGAGGTGCTTGGCAAGTACCATCCGCATGGCGAAGCGGCCGTTTACGATGCTTTGGTGCGCATGGCGCAGAGTTTCACGATGCGCTACCCGTTAGTGCATGGCCAGGGGAACTTTGGATCGCTGGATGGGGATGGAGCTGCGGCGATGCGCTATACAGAGGCGCGGCTGGCCCCCATTGCGCGCGAGCTAGTCTCTGACCTGCACGACGCAGTTGTGCCGTTTGCACCGAACTTTGATGCTTCACTGCGGGAGCCAACCGTCCTGCCGGTGCGCATCCCTAACCTGCTAGTCAATGGGGCCACGGGCATAGCGGTGGGCATGGCCACCAGCATTCCACCGCATAACCTGGCGGAGGTCATAGATGCGTTGGTGTACCTGCTCGCGCGCTACGAGAAAGTGGACAGCGTTTCCACCCAGGATTTGCTGCGGTACATAGCCGGACCGGACTTCCCCACCGGGGGCATCCTTTTCGCTGGGGATAGCGACGACAGCGGCCAGGCACTTCTGAAGGCCTACGCGAGCGGGCGGGGCAAGATCACGGTGCGCGCCAGGGTGGATGTGGAAGATGGCCCCAGGGGCCCAGGAAGCAGGCTTGTGGTCACCGAGCTGCCATATCAGGTGAACAAAGCCCGCCTTGTGGAACGGATTGCCGAACTCGTCAAATCGGGGCGCATTGAGGGGATCGTCGACATCCGCGATGAATCCAGCCGTGAGGGCATTCGGATTGCCATAGAGCTTGCCCGAGCTGCTGACTACCGG
>JAPWUW010000382.1 GCA_028275325.1 Anaerolineae bacterium
GGGTCCTGGTAGCCCCACTGTGGCGCATCTTCGACGTAATGCTTGCTCAGCCATTCCTGGCTGCGGCGAATGAGCTCAGGGTTGGCGTCCGCGTACTTGATGAGGATTTCGGCGGCTTCAGAGGGGTTGGCGATGGCAAACTCGTAGCCACGAGCGGTGGCCTCCATGAAGCGACGCACGAGATCCGGGTTCTGCTGGATGAGCTGCTCGCTTGTGATGATTATGGGCGTGTAGTAGTCGGGCACGCACTGGGCATAATCCCGCAGCCAGATGACGTTGATGGGCACCCCACGCAGCTCCGCCTCGATCCCAGTCCAGGCGTAGTAGATCCAGGTGAAATCGGCATCTCGCTGCGTGACGACGAAGAAATCGGCGTAGCCCGTGTTAACGAACTCGAGTTTCTCCACGTCGCCGTCGTCGCAGGCCATGAGCGCCTTGAGCATGGCGCGCTCAATATCCAGCCCTCCGCCGCCATAGCGGTGCCCCTCCAGATCCTTCGGGCGCTTGAGGCCCTTTTCGGCCGGCGAGGCAAAGCCGGAGGTGTTGTGCTGGATGATCGCAGCGATGGAGACGATAGGCACCCCCTGGGCGCGGGCGCTCGTCAGCCATTCTGAAAAGCTGATGCCAAAGTGCGCCTGGCCAGCACCCACCACCTGCTCAACCCCCGTTTTGGAGGGCTGGATGATCTCCAGCTCGATGCCCTTTTCCCTGTACCAGCCCTTGTCCAGCGCCACGTAAATGCCGGTGTGATTGGTGTTCGGCACCCAATCCAGCATCAGGACAACCTTGTCGAGCGGCTTGGGCGCAGCAGGCGCGCAGCCGCCCACCAGAAAGAGAGCCGCAAGCACGGCCAGCATGCAAAAGGCAAGCGGTTTCCGCATCGTCTTTTGTGTCCTCATCGCAATTCCTCCCATTTTTCCTGCCTGCCGGAGGCGAAGTACCACGGCAGGCAGATCCTTTCCAGAATCAGAACGAGGGCAAAGATGGCCACACTCAGCGCCGAGGTCAGGGCGATGGTGGCAAAGAGCCTGGCCGTGAGGAAGGAGTTGGCAGCGCGCAGCATGAAGATGCCCAGGCCCTTGCTTGCGCCCACCCACTCGCTGATGACTGCGCCGATGACGCTGTAGGTGGCAGCGATGCGCAGCCCGCCAAAAGCGGCTGGCAGGGCACTGGGCAAGCGCGCTTTCCAGAGGATCTGGCGGCGGCTTGCCCCCATCGAGGAAAGGAGCGCGAGCACATCCGGATCCGTGCTCTCCAGGCCCTGCGCTGTGTTCATGGCGATGGGGAAAAAGCACACAAGCGTCACGAGCAGCACGCGCGGCAGCAGGCCAAACCCGAACCAGACGACAAGGAGCGGCGCAAGCGCCATGAGCGGGATCGTCTGCGAGATGACAAGGAGCGGGTAGAGCGCCCGCTTGAGCCATGGCGAGAGGTCGATGGCCAGCGCAAGCAGCAGCCCTGTGACAATAGAGGCAAGCAGCCCTGCTGCCGTCTCCGCGAGTGTGCGCCAGACGTGCTCCGCGAGCATTGGCCCCGCTTCAAGGCCTGCACGCCAGATGGCGCTTGGGGCCGGGAGCAGCCACTCCGGGATCCCCGTGTAGCGGGCAGCGAGCTCCCAGAAGGCAAGCAAGCCGAGGATGAAGCTCGCCGCTGGGCCCCAGCGGCGCAGCAGCCGGCGGAAGCGGCCCGGTGCGCTGCGGGCAGGCCCTCTCACTCGGCTGCCTCCTGCGGGCCAGGGCGGTACCGCGCCAGGATCTTGGCCACTGTCAAGTCCTCATCCGGGCGCTCGGCAAGCTTGATGATGGTGAGGACACTCTTTGCCCCGGCCTGAAAGCAGGCCTCGTGCGCGGCCCGCGCCACGGCCAGAAGCTCCTCTCGCTCCCCCTCGACCACCGTCTCGAACGGGGTGACCTCATAGGGCAGGCCGCTTCTGGCTATGGCCGCAATGGCCTGATCGACGATGTCGTAAAGTTTGCCGCCATGTGGTATCACCTGAACCGCCATCACTGCTTTTGGCATCTTGCCTTCCTCCGTACTGTCCTTGCAGAGCGATCTATCGCTTCAGGGCGCTTCTTTAGCCCGTTGGCGCGTGTGGATGGCAAGCAGCAACCCGCTCTCCAGCCGGATGCGCACGCGCTCGGCGGTGAAGATGTTGCTCACGCCCCGCGCGAAGCCAAGCCGCAACGTCTCCCCGCGCAGTTGCCAGCGCACCCCTTCCGCCCAGATGCCCTGAGCGTCGCTGCCGAAGGGAAGGAGCGAGAGCAGGTCACCGGGCTGGCCAGAGAGCACAAGCTCCCGCTCCACAAGGTGGATCTCGACGGGGCCAGATGCCAGGTAAGCCCTCCCCCTGGCCCCGGGCATGGCAAGCAGGAAGATGTTGGCCAAGGCGTGGTCAATGCGGCCGCCCAGGGCGCAGAGGATGACAGCTGGCCCCTGCACGTGCGCCAGGGCATAGCTGAGCGCAAGCTCCGCATCCGTCTCGTCCTTATCGGCCGGGTGAGGGATGGAAACGAGCTCTCTCTTTTGCGCCCAGCCGCGCAAATCGTCCGTCAGCGAATCCAGATCCCCCACGAGGGCGTGCGGTTCCAGCCCCATGCGCAGCGCGTTCGCAAGCCCGCCATCTGCAGCGACGACGAGCGGGTCCAGGCGGCGCAGCTCTTCCAGGCACACCGGAGGGCTGTATTCGCCGTTGCATACGACAAGTGCAACCTGAGAAGATGGCATCATTGATGATCTCCAGGAAAAACGAGCGGCTACCGATCTGGTAGCCGCTTTGCAGTCCACGCTTGCTCCCTGCGCTGGCATTACCCAGATCAGGTTCATAGGGTCGGCAGCTAGCCCCTAGGGGCAACCACCCTCTCAGCCCGGTTTCACCGAGCTCCCCTGAGCTCATTATTCACTTTAGCAACGCCAGTATACGCGCTTGGTCCTGGGG
>JAPWUW010000383.1 GCA_028275325.1 Anaerolineae bacterium
TACAGGGAGGAAGACCTTATCTACCACTGCTTCGACCACAAGGACGAATGGAAAAAGATAAGCCACGTTGTTGCCGAGGCAAATTACCACCTCATTTCGTTATATCTGCAGGCGGGGGTGGATGCGATCTTCTTCGGGCCGTACGGGACGGAGCTCATCTCCCCGAAACTCTTCGAGGAGGAATTCCTGCCCTTCCTGAGCCGCTACACCCGGCTGGTGCATGAGCTGGGTGGACTCGCCTACGTGCACAGCTGCTCTAAGCAGCGGGAGTGGATCGTCAGAGGCTACTACAACCAGTTCGAGCCGGATTTGCTGGAATCTCTGGCGCCGCCGCCAACTGGCGACATTGACGATTTGTCCTGGGCTCGGGCGGCGCTCTCGCCACGCATTTGCACAAAGGGGAACTTGGATCTGGGGTTGTTGCGCACCGCCTCGCCGGAGCTCGTTGAGCAGGAAACGCGCGCCATTCTCGTGGCCACGCGTGGCTACCGGCACATCGTTGGCACGGCCGACGCTGTGTTGCCGGGAACGCCGATCGAGAACATACAGGCTATGGTCAGGGCGGCTAAGGCCTGGAGCGACTCGATGTGAATCGCGGCCAGAGCAGTTGGCGATGGTGTGGGAGGCTCTTATGGGCATGGATCTTGTGATCTGCCACGATACGGAGGACGTGTACACGCCTGCAGAAGCAGGGATGGATGAAGTCCCAAAGAGGCTGGCTGAGATATACACTGAGGAGGGAATCCCGGCTCACTTCATGGTAATTGGCGATAGAGCGCGGCTTCTCAAAGAGCGGGGCCGTGAGGACGTGATCGCTGCCATGCGCCGTCACAGCATCGGGGTGCATACGCTGCACGACGCGCAGCCCTACGATGCTGTGGAAGCCGCTTCGCGCGAGTGGGATGAGGCGCTCGCGATCGTGCGAGAGATGCAAAGGGAGGCTTACCGGGCGGTAGCTGAGTCCTTCGACTGCGAGCCAGTGTGCCTTAGCGCGCACGCGCTCAACTCGGCGCCGCAAATGAACATCGTGGCCAGGGAGCTTGGGTTGCCGTTCCTCTACGGCTACGCCGCTGCGCCACCGCTCTACAACGTGAGCCGCTACTGCGGCACGCTGAACTTCCCCTATTTCACCAGGCAGTTGCCAGTGCCAGCCCCTTATTTCGAGGGTTTTGATGACGCTCTTTCCTGCGAGCCGGAGTTCGAGGCGCACCTGGAGCGCTTTGAGCGCCATGTGCAGGCCTGCCTGAGCGTGGGGCAGCCTTTGCTGCTCCTGCACCCTTGCCATCCATTCAAGATCTACAGCCTCGACTGGGTCGATTTCTACTTGAGCCCCAACGGCGTCCTCATTCCGCCTGACGAATGGCCAAAACGGCCTGGGCCTGGGCGGCGCAGCAGGGGGGAGGTGGAACTTGCCCTGCAGAACTTCCGCCGGCTAGTGCGCTACATCAAGCGGCACCCGCAGCTCAACCCGATCACTATCCCGGAGGCGGTGCGCAAGTACGGCTCTGTCCCGCGCAAGATCGATTGGCTAGCCCTGATGGCCGGTGCCCAGCGCGTCTGCGCCGAGAGACAGGTATCGGTTGGCGGCCAGTTCAGCCCGGCCGAGCTCGTTCTCGGCTGGGCGCAGTCCTTGCTCACCTTTGCGCACGAGGGGCAGCTGCCGCGGTACGTGGAGCGCCACAATGACTGCCTCGGACCAGTCGAGGACCCGCTCATCACGCCAGAGGAGCCAGGCAAGATCAATAGCCACGCCCTTGTGGCCCTGGGGGATGCGCTCCTGTCGCACGCCCGCGAGAAAGGACACCTTCCGGCAAACGTGGCCTTGCCCGGTGGAAGACTTGTCGGGTTGGGCAGCCTCCACTATGCGCTGGCGCAGGCTTACCTCGCCGTCTCGAGGGAAGGGCAACTGCCGGACGCAGTAGTCCTGGAGCGTTTCCCGCGGCAGCCCGAGATTGGGCTGGAGATTGGACGACAGTACGCCGACCTCGCAGAAAGCGTGCTCGTGCGGCCCAACTTGGACGTGGGCCGTCTGTATCGCTGGGGAAAGCTGCAGGCTTGGACGCTTGCGCCAGCATGGTGTGGTGCCTGAAAGCGTAGGAGGGATGGCAGTGAAGGCGAAAATTGTCATCATCGGTGCCGGCAGCGCCTCATTTGGGCCAGCAATACTGGGAGATATCCTCCAGTGCCGTTCGCTGGAAGGCAGCACCATCGCCCTCTGCGACCTCAACGCCCAAGGGCTGGAGCTCATAGCAAGGCTGGCCGAGCGGGCGAATCGGGAGTGGGGTGCAGGCATGAGAATTGAAGCTAGCACGGAGCGCACCGAGTTGCTGCCTGGAGCGCAGTTTGTTATCACCTCAATTGCCGTGGAAAGGGAAAGGCTCTGGCGGCAGGATTGGGAGGTACCGGCCAGGTACGGCATGCGCCAGCCCCTCGGCGAGAACGGTGGCCCAGGTGCCGCCTTCCATACTGCCCGCAATGCTCCGGCCATCCTGTCCATCTGCCGCGACATGGAGCGCCTGTGCCCTGATGCTTGGCTGCTCAATTTCACCAATCCTGTGCCGCGCATGACACTTGTGGCGCACCGTTACTCCAGGATAAAGGCTGTAGGGCTCTGCCACCAGATTGGCATGGGCTACGCCATCGTCGCCTATGCTCTGGCCAAGGAATTGGGCCTTGAGCGACCTGCTGGGGACGAATGGGGCCTTTATGGGCTTGGCCACCAGGCGCAGGAGCTCCTGGACATCAAGGCAGCGGGCATCAACCACTTCACGTTCATGCTCGATATCCGCGACAAGCGCACCGGCGAGGATCTGTATCCCCTGTTCAAGAAGCGCCTGGCTGAGCTTCCACCGGATTTTCAGCCCCTCACGCGCCGCATCTACGACGCCTTTGGGCTTTGCCCGGCCACTGGGGATGGTCACCT
>JAPWUW010000051.1 GCA_028275325.1 Anaerolineae bacterium
ACCGTAGTCGGCGGAGTCATCACGGCCATCAACCTGCTCGCCTGCGACTACTACGAGATCGAGCTCGGCGAGTACACCGAGAAGCTTCATTCCGACTTGCCGCCCACCAAGCTGCGCGGCTACCGGCAAGCGAATGCTCCTGCTGGCGCGGAAGCGGGCAAATTCCATTACAGTGGCCCGCTGATCATCGCCCAGCGCGACCGGCCGGTGCGCATCAAGTTCACCAACAAGCTGCCCACAGGCGCCGGCGGCAACCTCTTCATACCGGTGGATACGACCGTCATGGGCGCCGGCATGGGCCCTTACGGCATGAACCCGCCGGTGGGCGATCACCACTACACCCAGAACCGCGCCGCTGTGCATCTTCATGGTGGCTACGTCCCCTGGATCAGCGACGGCACGCCGCACCAGTGGACCACGCCGGCAGGCGAAGTCACTGCCTACCCCAAAGGTGTGAGCGTCTATGGCGTGCCCGATATGCCTGACGGCCCTAACCCTCCTCAGGGCACGCTCACGTACTACTACAACAACCAGCAGAGCGCCCGCCTCATGTTCTACCACGATCATAGCTACGGCATCACCCGCCTGAACGTGTACGTCGGCGAGGCTGCCGGCTATCTGCTCACCGACCAGGTGGAGCAGGACCTAATCAACGGTACGAACGTGTCAGGCGTTAACCCGGGCCTGACCAAGGTGCTTCCCGATTATGGCATCCCCCTGATCATCCAGGACAAGACCTTCGTGGACGCCGACACCATCGCCGCCCAAGATCCAACCTGGCCCTTCACGCCCAACACGGGGGACCTCTGGTACCCCCACGTCTACATGCCGGCCCAGAACCCCTACGATCCGAGCGGAGCCAACCCCTTCGGCCGCTGGCACTATGGCCCCTGGTTCTGGCCCCCGACTCCGATCACCTATCCACCCGTCCCCAACGAGTACTATGACCCTGTGAACGCTCCGTGGGAGCCACCATACCGGCCGGCGACACCCAACCCTTCCATGCCGGGTGAGGCCTTTATGGACACGCCGGTGGTCAATGGCACGCTCTATCCCTACCTGGAGGTGGAGCCGAAAGCCTACCGCTTCCGCATCCTCAACGCTGCCGATGACCGTTTCTTCAACCTGCACTGGTACGTGGCCGATCCAACCGTCACCACCGCCGACGGTCGCACTGACACTGAGGTGAAGATGGTGCCGGCCGTGGCCACGACCGGCTTCCCAGAGACCTGGCCCACCGACGGGCGCGCCGGGGGCGTGCCCGATCCCAGCACAGCCGGCCCGGAGTGGATTCAGATCGGTACAGAGGGTGGCTTCTTGCCCGCACCGGTCGTTATCCCCAACCAGCCGATCAACTGGAACATGAACCCGACCACTTTCAATTTCGGCAACGTCACCGACCACTCGCTCCTCTTGGGCACAGCGGAAAGGGCGGATGTGATCGTTGACTTCTCGGCCTATGCCGGCAAGACGCTTATTCTTTACAACGATGCCCCGGCAGCCTTCCCGGCACTCGACTCGCGCTATGACTATTACACCGGCGATCCCAACCAGGTGGACAGCGGCGGCGCTCCCAGCACACTGCCCGGCTATGGCCCCAACATCCGCACGGTCATGCAGGTGCGCGTCAAGAACGTGGCAGCGGATCCAGCTTACGATCTCGCGACCCTGGAAGCAGTTTGGGCTAAAACGGCAACCAAGCGTGGCGTCTTCGAAGTCTCCCAGGACCCAATCATCGTACCGTCGGCAGACTACAACAGCGCCTATAATGCCAGCTTCCCGACAGATACGTTCATCAGGCAGCAAGATACGGTGACGGCATTTACCACCGTATCGGGGACACCCTTATCACTCGCCTTAGAGCCGAAGGCGCTGCAAGACGAAATGGGTGAGGCTTACGACCCTGACTACGGCCGTATGAGCGGCATGCTCGGCCTTGAGATACCGCGCACCACCGGCGGTCCGACGCTGGGCTTCGTCCTCTACGGGTATGCCAGCCCGCCCACCGAAGTCATACGCGACGCCCGCATCTTGGGCGAGCCGCTGGCGAGCGACGGCACGCAACTGTGGAAAATCACGCACAACGGTGTGGATACTCACACTATTCACTGGCACCTGTACAACGTGCAGGTGATCAACCGCGTCGCTTGGGATGGTGCCATATTGCCGCCTGACCCCAACGAACTGGGCTGGAAAGAAACGGTGAGAGTGAACCCGCTGGAACACACCATCATCGCCCTGCGGGCAGTATGGCCAGCAAGCCCGTTCAAGCTGCCCAATAGCATCCGCCCAATAGATGTGACCATGCCGCTGAATGACCCCTTGCCTGGACCACCAGGTGGGTTCAAGGACCCGACTGGGCAGCCGATCACCGTTACCAACCGTCTGGTCAACTTTGGTTACGAGTACGTCTATCACTGCCACATCCTCGCCCACGAAGAGATGGACATGATGCACGCAGTTGCCTTCGCGGTGGCACCAGAGCCACCCAGCAACCTGGTAGCCACGCTGCTACAAGGCGGCCGCACCATCCGGTTGACTTGGCGCGACAACTCGGCCAACGAGACACACTGGACCATTCAGAGGGCAACGGCCGTTAACGGCCCGTGGACAACCATAGATACCGTCCAGAGCACCACCGGCTCAGCCGTGGGTGGCACTGTGACCTACACCGATAGGCCAACCGGACCACGGCAGACGTACTACTACCGGGTAATCGCCAACAACATCGTCGGCTACTCCGGCATGCCGGTTGCAGCCCTGGCAGCAGAGAATGGTGAGACCTACGCGCCAGAAGGGTTTCCGTACGTCTCCGCCGATTCAGAGCCATCGGAAACCTCGGAAGGAGTAACGATAGAAGAGTTTGACCTCACCTATATGCCTCTCGTGCACCGCAGTTAGCGCACAGCGAGCGCACCAGCCAAAGAGGAGGGGGCCTGCCGGACATTATCCGACGGGCCTCTTGACTCTCTAAGCCGCAAGCCCTACGCTAGAGCCCTCGCATGCCCCGTTGAAGTGAGGGAACCGTGCTCTCAAAGGAGAACCCCTGGACCTGTGCCTCGTGGATATGGCCCAGGCAGGCCATGCCGGGCCGCAATGATCATGCCTGCTTCCGCCGCTCTTTTGTCCTGCGCAAGCCGGTGCGTTCGGCTAGCCTTGCCATCACGGCCGACAGCCGGTACGTGGCCTACCTCAACGGCGAGCTCCTAGGTCGCGGGCCCGTGCGGTGTTTCCCAACCAATCAGCGCTACGACCTCTACGACCTCACCGCCACGCTCAGGCCGGGCAGCAACTGCCTTGCCATAATTGTGCGGCACTTTGGCGAGAGCAATTTCCAGTACATTCTCGGCCGCGGTGGGCTTCTCGCTCAGCTTGACGTCGTGTACGCTGACGGCTCCAGGGAGACCATAGGCACTGACGAGCGCTGGCGGGCGGCGCCACACCCCGGCTACGCTGCGGACGCGCCGCGGCTTTCCGTCCAGCTGGATTTCGAAGAGCATTTCAATGCCGCCGCCGGCTTCTGCGCCTGGCAAGATCCTGTTTACGATGACGGGTCTTGGCTCCCCGCCATGAAGATCGCCAGTGCCGGCGACCCTCCGTGGGTTGGCTTCAGCCCCCGCGACATTCCATTTCTCTCGGAGGTGCCTGTGCCCCCCGCCAGGGTGCACTGGTCCCGCCTCACTCGGCCGCCATCGCTGGCAAGCGCGGTTGACTTTGCCCCAACGCTGCTGCCAGGCGTCAAGGACTCCAACATGCGCTGCCCCTCAGGGCTGCTTGTGACCGTGCTGCGAGTGCCGCAGCCAGCAAGTGTGACCTTCCTGCCGTTCTGGAACTCCAGGCCGTTGCGCTGCGCCGGCAAGGACATCCCCCTGCATGACGAGCCGGTGACGATCGACCTGCCAGCCGGCGAGCACCTGCTCGTGGCCGATGTCAGCGGGCGCCAGCACCTGACGCAGTTCACGCTTGTGCTGCGCGCTGAGCCAGCTTGCCGCCTTGAGCTGCTCAACCCCCTTACCCTTGAGCCCGTTGACCCGTGGGCAACGGTGGGCCCACTGTCCGCCACCCCTGCTGAGCGCGAGGCCCTGTTGCAGGCCTTGTTATCACCAGCGGATCTAGCTCGCCTGGGCGAACTCGTGCGCACCGTGCCCTGGCCTTATTACACCAACACCCCAGTGGCCGCACTGACCACGACTCAACAGCCTTTGCCCGAAGCTCCAGTACCCGTCGCCAACCTGAGCGCTCTCTCTTCCCTTGGCGCGAATGAGGCTGTGATTGGCCCCACGGCTCAGGGCGACTGCGAGATTCTCTTGGATTTTGGTCAGGAGCTTGTCGGCCACCTGGCCTTCACGGTGACAGCTCCTGAGGGTGCGGTTCTCGATTGGAACCTTTTTGAGGCGATAGAGGACGGGCGCATCCACTACACTGCCGGCCTCAACAACGCCCTGCGCTATCGGTGCCGTGCCGGCAAGCAGCAGTACACGGCCCTTGGCCGCCGCGGCTTCCGATACGCCCTGCTCACCGTGCGCAGCCCCAATGGCGCGGTGCAGCTCAGCAATGTCCGTTGCCTGCGCAGCACCTATCCCATGTGCCAGCAAGGCGAATTCCTGTGCTCCGACCCTGCCCTGAACGAGATCTGGCGCCTCAGCCGCTACACCGCGCTGCTGTGCAGCGAGGACACATTCGTGGATTGTCCAGCCTACGAGCAGACCTTCTGGGTTGGCGATGCGCGCAATGAGGCCCTAATCACCTATTACGTCCACGGGGATTACGCTCTGGCGCGCCGCTGCTGGCTCCTGGCAGCGGAGTCCCTGCAGCGCTCCCCACTCGTCGAATCTCAGGTGCCAAGTGGCTGGCAGAACATCCTTCCGGCCTGGTCGCTCCTGTGGGCCATCGCCTGCCAGGAATACTACCTGCACACCGGCGATCTCGCCTTTCTCCAGGAGGTCTACCCGGCCCTGCGCATGCAAGCCGAAAATGCGCTCGCCATGCGCAATGGCCAGGGTCTCTTTTTCATCCGGGCCTGGAACATGCTCGATTGGGCGCCAATGGATACTCCCGAGGACGGGGTTGTCACTCACCAGAACGCCTGGCTTGTCGAGGCACTGCGCCGCACTGCCTCCGTCGCCCAGGTCCTTGGGCACGATGGGGAGGCAGGCCTCTTTCTGCGGGCTGCTGATGAGCTCAGGCTTGCCATCGACCAGCACCTTTGGAGCGAGCAGGAACACGCCTTTGTGGACTGCCTGCACGCGGATGGCAGCCCAAGCCCTGTCATTTCCGAGCAGACGAACACCGTCGTCTATCTTTGCAAGGCGGCAAGCGAGGAGAGGCTTGCCCTGCTTGAGGCTCGGCTGCTTTCCTGCCCGCCGCACTGGGTGAGAATAGGCAGTCCCTTCATGATGTTCTTCCATTTTGAGGCCTTGGCGAGTGCTGGGCACTTCGGGCGCATTGTGGCGCTAACCCGGGAGCGCTGGGGAGAAATGCTTGCCAAAGGCGCTACAACCTGTTGGGAGACGTTCCCCGGCTTCGACCCCAAGTGGTGGACACGCAGCCATTGCCATGCCTGGTCCGCTGCGCCCGGTTATTTTCTCGGAGCTCTTCAGCTTGGCGCCCGCCCCATGGAGCCCGGCTTCCGGCGCGTGCGCGTGGCGCCACAGCCTGCCGGGCTGCAGTGGGCTCGCGGCCAGGTCCCAACACCTCACGGGCCAATTGCCATTTCCTGGCAACTCAGGCCCACAGAGTTCTCCCTCCAAGTTCAGCTGCCGCAGTCCGTTGCGGGAGAGCTCGTGCTTCCACCACCGGTGCCAGGCACGGCGCGCATTCTCTGCCCGACGGGCCACGTGCCGGCGTGGGATGGCCGCAGGTGGCTGATCTCGGCCCAAGCAGGCGCACTTGTGCAAATTGAAGCGCGATGGTAAACGAAGAGCAGCTATCAACTTGGCAACGAGGAGCAAGACATGAAGATATGGGATGTCCATTGCCATTGCCGGGGGGACGAAAAAGGCGATGATGTCCTGCGCTGGATGGACAAGGCTGGGTTGGAGCGGATCTGCCTCTTCAGCGAGTACCCACCGATGCGCGCTCTTGGGCGTGGTGCAACCGGCTTCCAGAGCTTCAACATCACCGGCCGGCCGCCAGCAAAGGCCAGGCAGCAGATCCCCTACAGAAGGGAGGACACGCGCGCTGCCATAGAGCACATCGCATCGGTGCAGGCGGCCGACCCGGAACGGATCTACGGTCTGCTATGGGTGGAGCCACGCACGCCGGGGATCATAGAGGAGATAGAGTACGCGCTCGTCGACCGAAAGCTGCGGGGAATAAAGATGATCCCCGATCACTGGTCCCCAGAGGACGAACTGCTCTACCCCATATACGAGAAAATGGAAGAGCTCGGCAAGCCGATTCAGTTTCACTCCGGTATACTCTACGGCTTCGATGATAGCTCGCGCTTTTGCCGGCCAGCGCTGTACGAGGTGCTCGTCCACTTCCCGAAGCTGCGCTTCTCGCTTGCCCACATCAGCTGGCCGTGGGTGGATGAGTGCCTGGCTGTCTTCGGCCGCTTCCGCTCTGCTGCCGGCTACGACTTGCGCCGCTGTCAGATGTGGATCGATACCTGCCGCGGCACACCGGACGCTTGGCGGCAGGAAGCTCTCAGCAAGGCAGTCCCCTTTGTCGGGACGGAGCGGCTCATGTTCGGCGTCGATACCTATCCTGAGCACCTGCCGGAGGCAGCGCCAGTGCACTTCCGCAAGGACTTGGACATCCTGCAGAACATCCTGGGCCTTTCGCAGGCACAAATTGAGATGTTCTTCTGGGGTGCGGCAGAGCAGTTCTACAGCGGCCCCGCGTAGCAGCAACTAGCAAGGGGCCGCCATCCTCAGCCTGGTCAAAATGGAGGCCTTGACTATGGCAGGCCAGGGGTTCGATACCAAGAGTGCGCTTGTCATCGTCGACGTACAGCGTGGTTTCTGCCCTGGGGGCTCGCTGCCCGTCCCCCGGGGAGATGAGGTCGTGCCCGTCCTCAATGCCTATATCGAACTCGCTCAAAAGGCTGGCGCCACCATCGTCGCCAGCAGGGATTGGCACCCGCCAGATCATATCTCCTTCCGAAGCCGTGGTGGCCCGTGGCCGCAGCACTGTGTCCGTGGCACACCGGACGCCGAGTTCCACCCAGGCCTGCGGCTCCCGCCTGAGACAATTGTCATCTCGAAGGCACAGGATCCGGATGCCGAGGCCTACTCGGCCTTCGAGGGCACGCAACTCGAGGCCAAGCTAAAGGAAAGGGCGGTCGAGCGGCTGTTTGTGGGTGGGCTTGCCACCGACTACTGCGTCAAAAACACCGTGCTCGACGCCTTGAGGCTTGGCTTCGAGGTCTACCTTCTCACGGATGCCATCCGCGCTGTGGACGTGCAGCCCGGGGATGGTGAGCGAGCCATTCAGCAGATGCTCGCCGCTGGTGCCAAGCCCATAAAGCTGCAGGACCTATCGGGCTAGCCACGGCTGGGCAGCCGCGTAGGCTGTGAGCCTAGACCATGAACACGCCGCCGTTCACATTCAGCGTCTCCCCGGTGATGTAGGAAGCAAGTGGCGAGGCGAGAAACAGGATCGCCGCTGCCACTTCTTCCGGCCGACCGAACCGGCCCATCGGGCAGCGCCGCAGGAGCACTTCCCGGCCCTCAGGGGGAATGTCGACATTCATGGGCGTGTCGATCGTCCCCGGGGCGACGCAGTTGACGCGGATCCCCTTTGGGGCAAGCTGGCTTGCCAGACACATTGTGAGGCCGATCACGCCCGCCTTGGAGGCGACATAGTTCACCGCCGCCAGGTCCGATTTCGTGCGCCCCGAGATGGAGGACACGTTGACGATTGCGCCGCCGCCGTTGCGCGCCATCACGGGAACGACAAACTTGCAGAAGAGGAAAGTGCCCTTGAGGTTCACATCGAGCACATGGTCCCAGTCGCGCTCGCCAATATCCTCAATCGTGCCGCGCTGGTAGATGCCAGCACAATTCACGAGCACATCTATTCGCCCCCACGCTGCGACTATAGCCTGCACCGCCGCCATCACCGAGCTCGCTTGCGCCACGTCCACCTGCACGGGTAGCGCCCTGCCGCCGGCAGCCCCTATTTCAGAGGCAACGGCCGCAGCCCGATCGGCAAAGAGGTCAGCAACGGCCACATAGCTCCCCTCAGCCGCGAACATGAGTGCGGTGGCCCGCCCAATCCCACTGCCGCCGCCCGTGATTGCAGCAACCTTGCCTTCAAGGCCCAGGTCCATAGCCTTCGCCTCCTGGATGCACAGTCACACCGATGCTCTGCGGCAATTCTCCACACGGCCGATCGCCTCGCCAACTCTGCGGCTTTACGCTTGCCGTTCTGGCGAGTGCAGCCCAGAGGGTGTACAAAGGCCTCAAGCGATTCGCAAGTGAGGGCAGGAACTTGCGGCTAAGAAAGCAGATCTCAGATGTTGATCCGCTGGCTCAGGATCTTGCCGATCTGCGAAGCGGTTACCTGTGCCTCTTGGCGGGTGTGGGGCTTGCCGCGGGGTGGCTTGCCGCCATGCGCTTCCTTTCCTACGATCGGCACTGGGAGCGCACATGGCCGCTACTCATCCTCACCGTCGGCAGCAGTTGCGCTGCGCTGGTGCTGAGGGGCCGCAGGACGCCACTTGCTGCCGCTGTGGTGGCACTTTGCTTGACCTTTGCAGTGGTGCTGGAAGCCGCTCTCACCCGCTCGGCTCTAGCCCTGAGCTTTCTGCCTGGCCTGATGGTGCTCATCGCCGGCACCTCGCTGCCGCTCTCGCTTGCCTGCGGCGCCCTGGCGCTTGTGGGCCTGCACTTCCTGGCCCAATCCCTCCCGCCAGGGGAGGGCGCATTGTTGCCCTTTGCGCTGTTGTGCCTGCTCACCACAACTGCAGCCTCCGTTGCTGCCGCACGGCAGTTCCTTGCTGCCTTTTCCTGGGCACGCTCTGCCGCCAGGCGCGCTTCTCGCGCCGCAGCAGAGGCTCAGCGCCGGCGAGAGGAAGCCGTCAAAGCCGCCACCGCGCTGCGCAATGCTTATTACCTTCTGAAGCGAACCAATCACGCGCTCGCCCTTGCGCAGGCAGAACTCCTCCAGGCACGCCAGCTGAAAACGGAGTTCGTGAACACCGTTAGCCACGAGCTGCGTGCCCCGCTCAACTACATCCTCGGCTTCAGCGAGCTCATGGTCAAGAGCCCAGAGGTCTACGGGAATGTCCCTTGGCCACCAGGCCTGCGGGAGGACTTGGAAGAGATCTACAAGAGCAGCAGCCACCTCACGCGGCTTATAGACGACATACTGGACCTGGCCCAGATCGAAGCGCACCGCCTGAGCCTCAGCAAGGAGCTAGTGTCCCTGCCCGCTATCGCCCAAGAAGCAGCCGACATGGTCCGGCCCTGGGCCGAGCGCAAGGGTCTGCGGTTCGTCGAGGAGTACGCCGCCGATTTGCCCCCGCTCTACCTCGACCGGACCCGTATCCGCCAGGTTATCCTCAACCTGCTCAACAATGCCATTCGCTTCACGGAAAGGGGCACCATCGCCCTCAAAGTTACACGGCAAGGGGATCAAGCCCTGATTCAGGTGCAGGACACTGGCCCAGGCATCCCTCCGGAGAAGTTGAGCTCCATTTTCGAGGAGTTCGTGCAGCTGGACATGGGCAATGGTCGGCCGGTGGGTGGCTCCGGGCTGGGGCTTGCCATCAGCCGCCGCTTTGTGCAGTTGCATGGCGGGCACATCTGGGCCGAGAGCACTCCTGGCCAGGGGAGCACTTTCAGCGTCTCCTTGCCGCTCGTGGAAGGGCCCCCGATGATCCTCACAGGCACCGCCGCTCAACAGCCAGCTTACTGGGAGACCCTCCAAAGGCAAGGGCTTGCGCAAGAGCTCGTCCTGGCAGTGGGCAACGATGGGCTCGCTTCGCTGCTGCGCGAGGAGCTAGAGGCCTATGACGTGCAGCTAGCCACGCCTGAATCCGTACAAAGGCTCGTGGACGAACTCAGGCCCAAAGCTGTGATCATCGACGGCCAAATCCCCTCGTCCGAGGACCTGCTGAAGGCCGCACTGTCCTCGACCCACGACGTGCCGGTGATCAGCCTGCCGGCCCTTGAGCGGCTGCCAGCGCAGCCGCCGGGCGCTCAGCTTCATCTGGCCAAGCCAGTCACCCGCGGCAAACTCTTGGAAGCAATACAGCGCGTGGCACCTGAGGCCACGAACGTGCTTGTCGTGGATGACGACCCGCGCATGCAGCGTTTCCTCAAGGCAGTGCTGGGAAGCGCTCCGGCCAGGTACGAGGTCCTGCTTGCTTCGGACACCACTAGCGCAATGCAATTTCTCCTTCAAGAGCAAGTTGACCTCATCCTGCTGGACCTTATGCTCCCGGGCAGGAGTGGCTTCGAGCTCCTGCGGGAACTGCGTGCTCAAGAGCCATTCAAGGACCTGCCGGTGATAACCATTTCCGCTTACATCAGCCCAAGCGAAGAGAAACCAGATCAGCCGCAGCTATTCTGCATCGCCCGCCGGGGCTGGTTTGGTCGCGAGCAAGTAGCCGCACTTCTGCGGGCTGCGCTGCAGGAGCTTAGCCCTCGTTTCTCGTGGGGAGCACCCGCTCCAGAACGGCAAGCACCTGAGGGCGCGTGAGCGGTTTGCGGATGAAGGCGCTTGCCCCCAAGGCCAGTGCAAGCTCGGGATCCTTCCATACTGAGCAGACGACCACAGGGGTGCTGCCAAGGACCGGGTGAGAACGTAGCGCCTGCAGCACCTCCCACCCATCTCGCCGCGGCATAAGCACATCGAGCATAATCACGTCTGGCCGCAGGCGCTCAGCCACGGCCACGGCCTCCTCAGAGCGGCGCACCGCCACAACACGGATGTTCGAACCGTGCAGCATGCGTTGCAGCAAGCGCTCCGCCGCCTCCTCGTCGTCAATGAGGAGGCAGGTAAATGGCCTTTTTGCCGGGTAACTGCAGGAAATCACCCAGCCTTGCTCCCGCTCCTGCCAGACAGAACCGAGGCTGAGCTCCGCCAGAACGTTGCACTCTGCAAGGGCCTCGGCCGTAAGCGGGGGCTCAATGCACGGTGCCTGAAAGCGGAGCACCACGCTGCCCCCTTCCTTCGCCGCCGAGAGCCCGATTAGCTGCCCACTTGCCCGTTCGGCCACGGCGCTGAGCACGTGCAGCAAAACCTGCCGGGCTGTCACCCTGTCGGCATACAGCGTTAGCTCAGAGGGGACACGCAGCTCCAGCGTCACGCCGCAGGCGCGCAAACGGGGCTGCGCCGTCTGGATCACTTCCTGAAGCAAGGGCTGCACATCCAGCGGCTGCAGGGCTGTCTCGAAAGAGCGCGCCGCCTCGTGCCACAGCTGCGCCGGCCCGGCCGGCTGGGCCGGGCCGAGTTCAGCCAGCACTTCTGTCAGCAACTGTGCTAAGGCAGCCACACCGCGGCTCTGCTCGCGCCGAACCTGCCTCTCACTCAGGGCCATCACTTCCTGCACACGCCAGGGCGGCAGCTGCTCCACGTAGCGCAGATGCAAGCTCTGGTAAGGCCGCCAGGCTGGATCCCCCAGTGGAGTACCCGGCTCGGGCTTCAACCGCTCAAGAAGCCCCAAGAGCAGCTCCCGGAGGGCCTCGCCGCGCTTGCCAGGCGCGGCGACGAGGAGTTGCGCCAGAGGATGCTGCTGCAGGTACACGCCATCGCGCAAGTGTGCAAGCAGTTCGTGCACTGTCCCTTCCGAGATCGCCCCACGAACCTCCGAGCGCATCGTGCCCCATCCCCGAGATTTTGGCCGCAAGTTGGCCGGAAGTTGGCCGCTCAGCAGCCGCTGCGCCAATTATAATGGTGGGCAGGTGACATCCGCATGAGGCCGACAATGCCCAGAGGCAACCTGGGAGGGAGGTGAAGGATGCGACTGCTGACCAGAAGGCAGATGCTAGCTTCCACGCTAGCCAGCGGTGGCGCTGCCCTGCTTGCCAGTTGTGCCGGAGCTGGCACGACCGCGCCTGCGACGCCGGAGGCTACCAAGCCGCCACAGGCCACGCCGGCTGAACAGGTTACCCCCGCTCCAAAGCAAGCTGAGGCAGTGACCATTCAGTGGTGGACGGGCTGGAGCTCCACAACGCTCGCAGATGTCGCCGCAAAGTTCAGCGAGCATGCGCCGGAGATCAAGGTGGAATGGCTTGGAGGCGTGGATCAGGAGAAGTTCCTCACTGCCGCAGCGGGGGGTACCCCGCCCGATGCAGCCACCCTTGGCGCATACCCTGAGCTCTTCAGCCGCAAGGTGTGCATGCCCCTGAGCGACTGGATCAAAGCCTCAACCGTGTTCGACCCTGCCGACGTCTTCGAGGCGAGCTGGAACGGCGCGAAAGTGGAAGGAGAGATCTACGGCCTCCCTGCCGTAGAGGGGTTTGTCCGCTACGGGCTATGCTACAATGTCGACCTCGTGAAGGAGGCCGGGCTGGACCCAGAAAGCCCGCCCCAGACATGGGACGAGGCTTACGTTTGGCACGAGAAGATGACTAAGTTCGACCAGGCCGGCAACGCTGTGCAGGTGGGCTTTGACCCTCTGGATGCGATGGGTGGCTCCATAGGCTTTGGGGACCCGTTCTTCTGGCCCAAATCCTGGGGGTTTGTCTACTACGACGTGGAGGCCAAGAAGTTCGACGTGGACAACCCCCAGATGATCGAGGCTTTCTCTGTCATAAAGCGCTTCTACGATCTGGTCGGCGCCCAGAAAATGGCTGCCTTCCGCCAGAGTTACGGCACCTGGACGGGGCCGAGCGCTGGCTTTTGCGTTGGCACTCAGGCTGTGCAGATCAACGGCTACTGGACACCAGGGGAAATGGCCCACGTTGCCCCGGATAAGAACATCAGCTACAGCTGGGTGCCAGTCCCTGAGGGCAGACGCGGCGCCAAGGTGCAGTCCATGGGCGGCCATTACGTCTTCCTGCCCGTGGGCTCGCCTCATCCAAAGGAGGCCTTCCGCTTTGGGGAGTACCTCATGACGGATGAGGCCTGCGATATCATCTACGATGGCTTGGGCTGGTTGCCCGCCAGGCACTCCTACCTCGCCAAGGCCGATATCTCCAAGTACAAGGGGCTCGACTGGTTCGTGAAGTCGGTCGACGAGGCCACCGAGCTCACAGAAGTGGTCATGGATCCAATCACACAGATAACCTCCACAACGTTCACCAAGCTCTGCGATGCAGTCATCTACGGAGATAAGACGCCACAGGAAGCGGCAGCCGAGTTCCAGGCCACCCTCACCGACGAGCTGCAGAAAATGTTCGAGGAGTGATCGCGCCCACCACATAGCGGGTCCTGGTCCGCAGGGAAGAGCGGGCCAGGACCCTTT
>JAPWUW010000384.1 GCA_028275325.1 Anaerolineae bacterium
CGAGCTCAGGAAGAAGGTGCTCGAAGCACGAGGCGAGGTTCAGCACCTGCACCATGGTCGCTGCCGTCGCCTCGTGCAACTCCACTGCCTTGTACGGCAAACCGGCCGCCGTGAGGGCCGCAAAAAGAGCCGGATCAAAGGGCAACCGGGCGCAGACACGTTCGTGGCCGCGGTCATGGGCGAGGCGCAGCACATGTGCCACCAGCGCGGCCATGGCGTCCTCCCGCCCTGGCTCCCAGGCGGCAGCAGCAATCGTGAGACGCGATTCAAACTCCGTGCGGTCAAGGGGATGCTCGACAAGCTGTGCCCAGGCCAGAGGTGCCCCTCCTTCCCGGTACACCAGGCACTGACCGAATGGCTGCTCGGCGCGAGCCTCCAGAAGAGCGCCCACGCGCCAGCTGATGCTCCTCTTGCTCATCTCCTGACAGCGGGTCCATTCTTTCGGGTCGAGCGGGAAAACCTGTGGTTCCCTGGACTGCAGCAGGTACGAGGGTCTGGCTGTGCTGGCTCCAGCCCCAATGCTCGGCCTCAGGTAGAACTCCACGTATCGCCTCACGAATGGCTCATAGCCAAACCGGGAGTAGAAACGCACCAGGCCGCCGAGCCGCGAAAAATCAAAGCCCTGGCCGCGCATCCACCTGATAGTATCCTTCATGAGCGCTGTGCCAATCCCCTTCCCCTGGTATTCCGGCCGCACAGCGACCTCACCAACATCTGCCTTGACAAGGTATCCCTCCCCCACACGGAGACGGCTCACCGCCACACACAGCGCGGCCACTGGTAGCCCTTGGAGCTCAGCCAGCCGCCAATAATGGCCAGGCAGTGTAAGCATCTGCTCGATGTGATGCCACCGCTCACTCTCAGGAGGGAAACCAAATGCCGCGCTCACAATGGCCAGCACATGTGCTCTGTCCGCGGGCTTGGCGTCACGAAAGCTCAGTGCCGCACCCATTTGTGCCACAATACCCATCGCCTGCTCTCAAGCCTGAACAGTCTGCTCACCTACATGCCACCCCGCTGCAGCAGCTGCTCCCGGTGGAAACGCTCTTGTGGATCAGAGCGATGAAGGGGGCCCAGGCAAACTGACCCCCTTCACCGGGTCACGATCCCTCAAAGTGAGGACCGTCCACTGCGTTCGCTCAGGATTTCCACCAATCCTGCAGGATCTTGTTCACCTTGGGCACTGTGGTGGCCACATACTCCTGCACGCTCTTTTGATTGAGCCACACGGGATCGAGCTCGCTATGAAGGACATCCCAGGCCTCCTGTGGCATTTGCGCCCACATGTAGGTGTAGGGGTAGCCCTCAATGAAGGCCTGGTAATTCTTGTAGCCTTTGCCCTCCTGGGCGAGCTTCTCCATGCGCGGCAGCCATACCTCGCGGTTTATCCTCTCGTTGGGGGTGGTTGAACCAAGTGCTTCGACCATCTCCCGGCAGCTTTGCTCGTCTATGCGCACCTTGTTGAACTCCCAGCACATCTCAGGGTGCTTGGCACCTGAGTATATCACCCACAGCTGAATGGTGCCCATGATTATGAGCTTGTCCTTGCCCCTGGGCGGGTACAGAACGCCTGCCTCTATTCCTGAGCCCTCCAGAGTGGGCAAGAACCAAGCACCTGCGTGCACCATCGCTATGCGCTTGGCTACATACCCCTGGCGCCCCGCTTGCCCCTCCACCTCCTGCGCCGGCTGCGGGACAACGTTATATTTCCAGCGCAGGTCAACGAGGAATTGCAGTGCTTCCATAGATTCGGGCTTGTCCAAGATGCACCGAGTCGGGTCGTTGGGATCAATGACTCCCCCACCAAAAGTCATCGGCCACCAGTGCCACACGCACGTGAAGGGGTGGTAGGCAAACCTCTTGTTCTCAACCTCCGTAAGTGCCTGACAGGCTGTGAGGAAGTCGTTGACCTTCCAGCTTTCCTCTGGCTTGACAGCCGGCTCCTGGACGCCTTTCTCCTGAAACCAGCCGATGTTGTACCAGAGGTTGTACACGGCACCACCATCGATGCTGAGGCCATACATCTTGCCCTGCCAGGATTGGTTGCGGATGAAAAACTCTGGCCACTCCGCGAAAAACTCTATGTCGCGCTTGTACAAGTCAGTGAGGTCAATGATGGTGCCGTTCTTGATCCAGGTGAGCCAGAGGCTGGTTGGGTCAATGTTGAAGATATCGGGCGGGTTTCCAGCTGCAATCATCGTCTGCAGCTTGTCCATATACTGGGCGCTGGGAATGTAAAGCTCCTTGGCTTCCACGTTGGGGAACTTCTCGCTGAAGCGCTTGAGCTGGCTTTCATCCAGCTTTTTTTGAATGTCGTCCCGGTCGCGCACGAGGAAAGTGATGACGGCTTTTTCCCCTGCAGGTGCTGCTGAAGGCGCCTCCGCTACCGCCGTCGCGGTTCCAACGGCCGGCGCAGGAGAAGGAGCAGGAGCACAGGCGGCAAGCGCTGAGCCGATTCCGCCCAGGCCTGCTAAGGCGAGAAACCGACGGCGGTTCAGTACATCGTGCATACCCATCTCGGACCTCCTCCCTCGTGGATTACTTTTCTATGCCAGTGATCACCACACCTTGGATGAATATGCGCTGAGCCAGGAAAAACAGCAAAAGGCATGGTATAAGTGTCAGCACTGATGCTGCCATAAGCGTATTCCATTTGATGTAGTAGATGCTCTCCATGTACTGGTAGCTGAGGAGCCCCAGCGCTACCGGCCATTTGTGCTCATCCATGAGGTAGATCAAAGGGCCAAACCAGTCGTTCCACCTGCCCATGAAGGTGAAGATGGCCACAGCGGCGAGTGCAGGCTTGATCAGTGGCAAAAGGATGCGCCAGTAGATAGCAAAGTAGCCGCAGCCATCTATCTTTGCCGCATCGTCCATTTCCAGCGGGACGGTCATGTAGAACTGGCG
>JAPWUW010000386.1 GCA_028275325.1 Anaerolineae bacterium
GCCAGGAAAAGTGTCGAGTTAGGCGCAGTGGCAGCCACAGCCATGGATGCTGCCTGCGCCCAGAAAGAAAGCGTAATCATCAGTTTGTGGCCATACCGATCGCCCATTCTTCCCAGTATTGGATTGAGCAATGCCTGAGAGACGAGGATGACTGTGGTAAAGGTGGCGGCCGCCTCATCCCCAAGCGAGAACCTTTCCGCAGCGTACACTGCAAGGAAGGCGGAACCCATCCCAGGAAAAGCGCCGACGGAGCGCAGCAGCAAAAAGAGGCTGAAATTCCTGTCTTGGCGCAACACACCCGGAAGGCCTCGCAGGTACTCGCGCAAGCCCGGCACTGTGCGAGCCGGCGGCTTCGCTTCTTCTTTGGTCAGGGCCAGCGCACACCAGGAAAGCATGAGAAACACACTGGCTACGACGCAGCTGTAGCCGAACCCGTACGGGAACGGGTAATGGCTCAGGAAGTAGTGTGAGAGCGCAGCGCCCCCTACCCCCAACAGCGCCCCCAGCGCATTGCCTAGGCCAAAAAAGAGCCCCCAGTGAGTGGCGGGTATGACTTTGGCCACCATCGCCTGCCAGGCGTTGGCACACGCCCCGCTACCAAACGCTTGCCAACCCAGAAGGAGAAGCGTAGCGGCGAGCAACACATCTGGCTCTGCGTGCGGCCAAATGAGGACAATCAACCCGAGCATGAGGATCGGCAGCCGCTCGTTCAAGCTGACCGAAAGGACAAAGGGCAACTTACGGGGGAGCTTTTCCACAACCCCAGCTGTGAAGAGCTGTGGCAGCCGCCAGCCGAGAAACTGTAACGACGGAATCAGACCGATGATTACCGGGCTTGCGGTGAGGTGAGCCATGAACATCGGCAGAACAGTGGCTGTAGAAACGAGCGCTGAGCCTGTGGCCCAAAGCGCCAGGTCGCTCACGTTGACGATGAAATTGTGCCTGAAGTGACGCTCCACAAAGCTCTGCTCGCTCATCCGATGACCTGCGCGCCTCTCGCAGCCGGTCTCAAACCCGACAAACGCACAAAACCTGCTTCCATCGCGGCCCGTAGGGCAACAAACCACAGCCTAGATCACCTAGCCCTCAGCGGTCAACTCTGCACGAAATTGACTTGCATTCGCCCAGATGGTAACGTTGAGAGTTGTTACCAAATGCTCGAGCGCGAGCAAGAGCAAGTCCAGTTCAGGAGGGTCTGCGTTCAGTGCGAGTGGAATTACGTCCAGGTGAGAGTCAAGAGCAACTCCTCAAGCGTTTCCGTCAGGAAGTGACCAAGGAGAAGATCCTCTCGGAGATTCGCAAGCGGCGCTGGTATGTCTCAAAGAGTGAAAAGCGCCGCATCGCCAAGGCCAAGGCTATCCGCAAGGCGCGCCGCAAAATGCGACAGCGCGAGCGCCGAGAGGCAGCGCGTCGGTGAAGAGAGCCTAGCGCTGCGCACCAGTTTGCATCTTAGGTAGTTAGTCACAAGCTCGGTGCCCAACTGCTGCGTCACATGTGGCTCCCATGGTCGGCATGGGGGAGGTCTCAGGGCTACGGGAGAACAGGATGAACCAATCCGTGAGCCGAGGCCGATTGAGCGAACAGGAGCAAGAGCTTCTGGCCGCAGTGGAGGCCAACTTGCCGATGACTGCGGATCTCAGCCGTGCCGACGTTTTGCTTTATGTGCGCAAGGGTGAGCACCTCGTCGTGGCCGCTCAGGCCCGCCCGCACTCCATGACGCCCATACACGCGGAGGACCTGGTCGGCAGTACGGTCTCAGGTGCGGAAGAAGCCCGGCTGCGGTTGGCCTTTGGGCGCGGGCGCCCCATGAGAGACGAAGTACAGCGTGGCTGCAGCCGAGCGCCGTGCGTGCGGGAACTCTTTCCGATCCGCACCGATGGCAGGATCCTGGCAGTGGCAGCGGCGGAGACAAACCTCATAGAGCACGAGAGGCACCGACGGCGTAGCGCGGTCTTCCGCAGGGCGCTACGAGCGTGGCAATTGGCAGCTTTCAGCAGGCCCATCCCCGGGATTCAGGGTCTGCGCCCCTTCGGGGAGCAGGACGGCATTCTCTTTGTGGATGCGCAACAACGCATCCGCTACCTGAGTGGACTAGCAGCCAATTTCTACCGTCGCCTTGGCTTTCTTGACCCGCTGGTCGGCCAGCACGTTGGCTACCTTGAGACCGGCGACGATGAGCTTCTCCAGGCCTGTATCCAGGAGGGGCGTTGCCTGGCAGAAGAAGCTCGCCTGAAGGACCGAGAGTGGATACGCCAGGCACTGCCCGTCTTCGGGCGCGCGCTGCACTGGCCCTGGCAGCCGCACGGGCACAACGCTGGCTCTCGGCTTGTTGGCGCGTTCCTGTTGGTCCACGACGAGACAGAAGCGCGCCAGCGCGCGCGGGAGCTTAAGGTAAAAGCTGCTATCATCCAGGAAACACACCACCGCATCAAGAATAACCTGCAGACCATTGCAGCTCTCCTGCGGCTTGAGGCTCGCCGCACCAGTAGCGCTGAGGCCAAGAGGGCTCTTGAAGAGAGCATCAACCGCATTCTCTCTATTTCCGTCGTGCATGAGTTCATGGCCAACCAAGGAGATGGGCTCATAAACCTGCGCGAAGTGGCACAAAGGCTTGTGGCCCACATGCGGCAGATGCTCGCCAGCCCTGAAGGGGCAGTCTCGCTCAGTGTCGCAGGGCCTGACCTTTACCTGCCTTCTCAGCAGGCGACGGTCTGCTCGCTTATCATGAACGAGTTGCTGCAAAATGCGGTAGAGCACGGTTTCCCCGAAGGGCAAGCAGGGCGCGTGAGCCTTCGGCTGTCTGAAACGGCCGATGAGATTACAATCGAAGTGAGCGATAATGGTTCCGGGCTGCCGGTGAGCTTCGACGTGGATCGCGATGGCAGCATAGGGCTCAGCATCGTGCG
>JAPWUW010000385.1 GCA_028275325.1 Anaerolineae bacterium
CAGAAAAAGAGCCCGAATGGCAGGGCCAGCCATATTGGGTGAGCGAGTATGGCGGCATCTGGTGGAACCCGGGCCAAGCCGACGAGAAAGGCTGGGGCTATGGCGCGCGCCCAAAGACAGTGGATGAGTTCCTTGCACGCTATCAGCTCCTCACGGAGGCTCTCCTGCGCAACCCGCGCATCTGCGGCTTCTGCTACACCCAGCTTTATGATATCGAGCAAGAGGTCAACGGGCTTTATTACTACGACCGCCGGCCGAAATTCTCGGACGAGATAATGGCCCTGATCCGAAAGATAAACGCCCAGCAGGCTGCGGTGGAGCACCGCTGACAGAAGAGCAAGCCGCCGCCCTGGCCAGCAAGCGAAAAGCTCTCGGCCTGGCGGCGGCTGCGCCAGGTTCTGGGCAGAGCCTGCCCCTTTCCCGCTTTCGCGGCCTCGGCGCATTCAGATTTCCAGCCCAAGGAGAGTGCGCACGAGGAACCCAAAGACAAACGTGAGCGCTGCCACTCCCATGCTGATGAGCACCATCTCGCGGAAGTGCTTGGCAAAGCTCAACTCTCGCGCCACGGAGACATAAAAGGTGAAACCACCAATGAGCGAGATCGCCCCCAGGAGGCTGACCGGCAAGGCCACCTGATACTGTGGCAGCAGCAGGAAAGGCGCGATGAGAATTGATACGGCCACAACGTAGGCAACGCCCGTGTACAGCGAGGCGCGCAGTGGCGCTCGCCCATCGGCCTCGGACTTGGTGGAGAGGTACTCGGAAGCCGCCATGGAAAGGGAGGCTGCAACCCCCGTGATCAGCCCGGCAGTGGCAATCAGTCGCGTTTCCTGCAAGGCCAAACTCAGCCCCGCAAGCGTCCCCGTGAGCTCGACAATTGCATCGTTCAGGCCCAGCACCACCGAGCCCATGTAGTGCAACACCTCCTCATCGATCAGGCCAAGGAGCTCATCTTCGTGAGCATCCTCTTCCTGCGCGAGCGCACTGACCCCCGGCACTGTCCGCGCAAGCGCCGAATAAGCGGCGGCGGCTTGCCCCTCGCCCCGCTCCATCAGCCGCAGAGCAAAGGTGAGCCCAAACGCACGTGCAAGCAGCGTGTACACTAGGACCTTGACCCTCTCGGGCAGGACCTCCTGGCCCGTCAGCTCGCGCAGGAACTGGTAGTGCCGAAGCTCGTCCTCCGCCACGCGGCGCAACAAACTCGCGTTGCGCTGATCGGCCAAAGCCTGCGCCAGTTTCGAGTATATGTGGAACTCAGTGATCTCGCTGCGCTGGGCACGCAACAACTCTTGCCCGACACCGGCACTGGCCGTCGACTCTGGCATCGAGACCTCCTGCCTAGCCCCCTGCCATGGGCGCTAAGCCCTCAGGCCTGGCAAGCTCCAGGCCGGTGCGGTAGACCTCTTCGAGAGCCGTGGGATGGTTGCGAACCGCTCCCTTCTCGTCAACATTATTGTACGTGAGCACATGGACCTCACGGAACCCCGCGCTATCCAGCCAGTAGCGTGCCATACAGCGAACCCCAGCAAAGATGTTCTGGCCGCGGGTGCCGCCAACAGCTACTACCAGCCCCTGCCGGGGGTGCTCGAGCTCCGGTGGGTCCTCGCCACGGTGATAGCGCCGCACCCACAGCGCTTGCGTGCGCTCCACAATCGCTTGCGCAATCGACGGTATGAGACAGAAAAATATCGGCGTGACAAGGCAAACGCGATGGCACGAGAGCAAAAGCTCGTAGAGCCTCTCCATGTCGTCCCGAGTGATGCAGCGGCCGGCCCGAGAGCAATAGTAACAGGCACGACAATTGCTCACGCTTAACTCCCGGGCTTTCACGAACTCCACTACTGCAGCGCCATCCTGCAGGCCCGCGACCAGGCGCTCCGCAAGGATATCGGAATTGCCACCCGCTCGCGGGCTGCCCGCGATGACCAGCGCACGAACTGCCACCTCAGAGCCTCCCGCAGAAGCCGACTGGGCAAGAGTCTATCACGTGCAACAGGGCGCGGTCCACTGACCCGGCCCACCTGCGGAGGACATCCCTGACCTTGCCCCGGCAGGACTGATTTGCCAAAGCTCGCCCCCCACTCATACGTGTCAAGGCCGTCTGGGACAACGATTACCATGTCTCACCACAACAGCGAGGTGCGGTTGTCGTGCACCGGTTCTCTCAAGAGTTGAACGAACTGTCCGCTACCGTTAGACTGTGAGCCGCGGTCAGGACGGCATGGTGCGCGTGAGGGAATACAGCCAGGTTTGCCTGCCTGAGGTCCCGGCCCTGGTTCACGGTCTGGGCACCTCGCCTTTTGGGCCGTGTGAGCTCGCCGCAGTGGAGGGAGCGATCTGCTGGCTGCAATTTGTCGAAGGCGAGACTAAGCTACGGTGGGGGCGGTTTGTGCAGGCTTGGCTGCATGCTCGCCTGCAGCGGGATGACGGTTGGGCAGCTCGCCTCTTATCACGTATATTCTCGAACGACGACGGGGAGGTAGCGGTGCTTTTGCTCGGCTCGCCTTTCCAGCTTGACGTCTGGCGGGCGACCCTGGAGATCCCGCGTGGTGAGGTGCTCACCTACGCTCAGCTTGCAGCCAGGATTGGCCGGCCTGGCGCGGCCAGGGCTGTGGGCAGGGCGCTTGCAGCCAATCCTGTAGCTTACCTTGTGCCCTGCCATCGTGTGGTGGCTCAAGGCAGCCTCGGGGGCTACAGTGGCGGGCTGGCGCGCAAGAGGGCAATCCTCGCCTGGGAGGGGGCGCCCATTTCCGATCAAGCCTACCTCGCCGCGGGCCAGGGCTGCCTGGCAGTTAGCGCCTCAGAGCCGTAGAGTGGGGGTATGCGATGCGAATCCGGGTGATTGCGTGCGAGGTGTTGGCGCGGCCGCTGTATCTGCTGGCAGCCAATTCTCCTCACATAGTTGA
>JAPWUW010000387.1 GCA_028275325.1 Anaerolineae bacterium
CCCGGCGAAGCCAGCTGATGGTGCACAGCACCCAGCGGCCAGCCCAGGTCCAGCAGAATACAGCTGAACCGCGAGGCAAGAGCCTGGGCAACGTTCACGCATACGGTTGTCGTGCCCACACCACCCGCGCAACCAACAAAGGAAACCACCTTCCCCGGCGAAGGAGTCGGACGCTCTGCAGCCTGCCTGAGAAGCGACTGCACCCTGTTTATGAGCTCAAGCGGGCTCACGGGCTTGGAGAGGCAGTGATCAACGCCCAGCTCAAAGAGCCGCACCCGAAACAGATTGTCCTGCTGTTCGGCAAGCACAATGATGGGAGTGTCAGCCGCCTTCGGCTCCCGGCGCAGCTGCTCGACCACCTCAACAGCGCCCATGCCTGGCAGTGCACCATCCACGACGATCAGGTCAAAGCTCTCCGCTCGGCTTGCGGCGACCCCTGCCAGGCCGTCGTATGCCAGCCGGACCTGGTACCCGCGCGATTCCAGCGCAGTGCGGATCACTGCAGCTGTGTCGCGATCCGCCGCTATGACCAAGATACGTCCCGCTTGCTCGCCAGTCATGCGCGCTTCCCCGTGTGCCTACCGCACGACGCCCATTACCAGTTTGGCTTCCCTCTTGAAAAGCGAGTGCAGCTCTGCCGCAAACTCCGAAATCGCCCTTGCTGCTGGGCTGCGAGCCGCGCCACGCAACACGGGGATGCCTCTGTTGAGCTGGTCGAGAAAGGCAACGCGATCGTAGGGGATGAACAACCGCACCGGCTTGCCCAAAGCCTCCTCGATATCCGCCCTGCTCAACGCCTTGCCAGCGAAGACGGTATTCACGACGACAGCAAGCCCTTCAGGGGGGTGCCCGAGAGATTCGAGAACCTCTATCGCTGCCAGCGCGGATTTCACGCCCGCCACCTCTGGAGTCGTCACGACCAGCACCAGATCCGCCACATCAAGCACTGCCAAAGTGAGCTCGCTAAAAGTTGGCGCCATATCAATCACTACATATGGAAAGCGGCGCCGCACCTGGCTCACGACGGCACGCGCCCCTTCCGGGCTCACAAGGGGCGCGCTTGCAGGGGAACGCGGCGCGCCCAGCAGCTGCACGCCAAAATCGGTCCGCGCCAGGTACGCTTCCAGCACATCCTGCTCAAAGGCAACGCCATAGCGAGCTATTAGCTCGTCTATGGAATGAGCTGGCCGTGCATCCAGCGCCAGAGCCAGGTGGCCGGATTCGACCGCAAGGTCGCACGCCCCAACGATGGTTCTGCACACTTCAGCCAGGCCAATGGCCAAGTTTGCGGCGACGACAGTGCGCCCAGCACCCCCGCGCAACCCGAAGCACGCAATGACTGCGCCGCTTGGCACCTCCTCCGCCGGTGGCCTCTGCGCTCGGGACCGCCCCAGCAAAACCCGGATGCGCGCGAGCAACTCTGCAGCCTCAAATGGCTTGGTCACGTAATCATCAGCGCCCGCCTCAAAGCCTCGGACCTTGTCCTCCACGGCATCACGGGCGGTGAGCATGATTATCGGCAGCTGAGCCGTCCTCGGATCCGACCGGATGCGGGATGTAAGCTCGAAACCATCCATCCCCGGCATCATGATGTCGATCAGGATAAGGTCAGGCAAAGGGCCAGTTGCCAGCCTCTGCAAGGCCTCCGGCCCTGACAGTGCTATTTCTGCGTGGTAGCCAGCTGCCTCAAGGTGAGTAGCCACCAGCTTCGCGACGCTCGGTGTATCCTCAACTACCAGGATCCGCTCACTCGCCACAGCAACACCCCCGCGCAGCAACTCTCCGGCGGGAAGGGCAACGCGCCTCCAACCCCCTTAGCCATTCCGCCTTTTGATATTATCGGCAAATGGCCGGCCACTGTGAGGGCTCGGAACGTGATCTTTCCGTAAATTCTCGCCGCCGCAAGCCAGACAACCACAAAAGCGCAGGGCCCAAGCCTGTGTCGCTCGAGCCCTGCCTTGCCCTTTTCGCAGCACCTATCAGTGGGGTTGCTGCTCCTTCTGCTTCTTGGCCTCAGCGATAATCTGCTCGGCCAAGTGGCTGGGCACAGGCTCGTAGTGGGAGAATTCCATGGTGAAAACGCCTCTGCCCTGCGTGATGGAGCGCAAGTCGGTGGCATAGCGCCTCATTTCCGCATACGGCACCAGCGCAGTTACCACACTGTAGCCCCGATCTTGCTCCATCCCCAGCACGCGTGCCCGCTTGCTGTTGAGATCTCCCAGCACGTCGCCCATGAACTGCTCTGGCACTGTGATCACCACTTTCATGATCGGCTCAAGCAGTATTGGGCCGGCCTGTTCGGCAGCCTTCTTGAAGCCAAGGCTGCCCGCTATCTTGAAAGCCATGTCAGAGGAATCCACTGGGTGATAGCTGCCGTCATAGAGAGCCACTCGCACATCGACGACAGGGTAGCCAGCCAAGATGCCCTCGTTCATGGCCTCAACCACGCCTTTCTCAACTGCTGGTATGTAGTTCTTGGGCACCGCCCCGCCGAAAATCTCATCGACAAACTGAAAGCCCTCGCCGCGCGGCAATGGCTCAAGCCTCAGCCAGACATCGCCAAACTGCCCTCGCCCACCTGTCTGGCGTTTGTAGCGCCCCTGAGCCTGGGCCGTCTTTGTTATCGTTTCCCGATAGGGGACTTTGGGCGTGCTTGTGAGGACCTCCACCCCAAACTTTTGTTGCAGCCGCCGAACCGCAACATCAACATGCGCCTCTCCCATGCCGCTCAGGATGAGCTCGCCAGTACTTGGCTCCCTTTCCACGCGCAAAGTGGGGTCCTCCTCGACAAGCCTCGCCATGGCATTGCTCATGCGGTCAAAATCGGCTTGGGACTTGGCCGTCACCGCGACGGAGAACACTGGCTTAGGCATCTGCACCGGCGGCAGGACAAGGGGCCT
>JAPWUW010000388.1 GCA_028275325.1 Anaerolineae bacterium
AGCCTTGTCAGATTGGCTTCAGCCTGCTGGAGTGCCTGCCGCGCCACTCCTGGGTCATCTGCGGCGGCCGACGCTTGCAACAGGTTCTGCAGTTGCAGGATCGTCGCATCCAGTTGCGCTGCCCTGAAGCGGGAGCGCTGGTAACTCGCTGCCGAGAACACGGCCATGCCCGCCACAAGCAGAAAGACAATGATGCCCAGCAGGATTGCCTTGTCCCTCCTCTCGACATCTTCGGCTCCAGGCAAACGGCCCACCGAGCGCAGTCGCCGCCGTCGCTCTCTTGCCACCCGCGCGCGCTCGCTGCCAGGAAGTGCCCGGCGCCAAAGACGGCGCCCGGCCTCAATTGCAAAGCCACCTACCTTCTCTGCAACCAACATGAGCCACGCGGCCAGTGTTGCCCCCTGATCACGAGCTTCAACCTCTTCTTCCATCCCGCCGCGATGGCTCGCATCTTCTGCCCTGTCGCGCCGGCGCACCAGTGCCGCAAGCGGCTTCCCATGCTCCTCGTCGCTTTCCCACTCTGGCATTTGTTCACGAAAATGGACAATAAGAAGGGACAAATCGCGGTCACCAAGTGCCGCAAGCAACCGTGCCCTCAGCAGCTGTGGTTCCGCCAAGGGCAAAGAGGCGATATCCTTCTCCTTCCAAACGCCGGCAACCGCGCTCTCGGCCAGGACAAGGCAGTCACCCGGTTCCAGCCGCAGATGAAAGAGGTCAACGGAAAGGTCTTCGCGCAGGCCCAGCGGCGGCGCGTATCCCTCTTCTATCGCTTCCTGAGGGCTCATGTCCAGCCATGGCGAATCCTCTGGGAAGCGCGTAACCGACCCTGCCCGAACAAGATATGCCAGTGCTGGCCCGGTTTGAGCCAGGAAAGCCTCGCTGCCGCGGAGCACTACAGCTGTAACGCCAGCAAGTTTTGGGCTGCGCCGGGCTTCAGCCGCGTTCATATCGCGCAGCAAGGCATTTGCCGCTTCCAAAGCCTTGCGAAGCCCGGCTGTCACGCTCCCGCTCGAGTCGTAATACTCGTCATGGATGAGCTGCACAAGCTCGCGGCAAACCGGCTCCCACCCCGAGCGATCCCCCAACGGTTCGACCAGCACGTACAGCCTGCCTCTGGCCCGCGCAAAGGGTAACCGGGCCACCTGTTCGGCAACAAGTATGTTAGCGGCCCGGCTGAGCGTTGCTCCGTCGACCAAGGCGAACTGTTGCACCTCTGTAAGGAGCTGTTGTGCCATATGGGGGCTCCACCTGAACGTTGCGCTTTCTCAGCGCTCAGGCTGCAAATCTGATGCCACGGCGCCAAGAGCAGAGTGTCCTTAGCTGCGCAGGCGTACGCTCTGTGCCAGCCCCACGAAGAGGAACTGAGCGATGAGGGCACTGCCACCAACGCTTACGAACGGCAAGGGAAGGCCGGTGACCGGCAGCCAGCCGAGGTTCATCGAAATGTTGACAAACGCTTGTAGTGCAATTGCCACCGCTGCCGTGGCTGCTATCACCCGCCCGGCAGCATCTGATGCCCGCTGCGCAATGGCCAGCAGCCGCCATGTGACGAAGCAGAACAATGCTACAACTACAGCGCAGCCAGCGAACCCGAGCTCTTCGCCAATCACGCTGAAAATGAAATCCGTGTGTCTTACGCGCAGAAAGTGCAGTTGGGTCTGGCTCCCTCCAAGATAGCCCTTGCCCCAAAGGCCACCGGACCCGATGCTGATTAGGGCCTGGCGCACCACGTAACTTGCCTCCGGGTTCGAGCCCGGCCACAAGAAGCTCAGGACCCTTTCCCTCATGTACGGTTCCAGCCTGTTCCAGATAACTGGTGCCCCTGCAAGCGCCACAGCCACCAGCACCAGAAGGTGCCACACACGGGCACCACCCACGAACACAGCAAATAGCCACAGAGCGAAAAGCATCACTGCTGTGCCTAGGTCTGGCTGCGCATAAACGAGCAGTGCCGGCAGCAAGACAATGGCACCGCTGCCCAGCAGGTGAGAGAAACGCCAACTCTCATCCGCACGGCCGTTCAGGTAATGCGCCAGCAAGAGGGCTAGCGCTACCTTCATGAATTCAGAAGGCTGCAGCGTGAAACCCCCGATGGCCAGCCACCGCTGCCCGCCGTGAATGGTTGAGCCAATTATGTCAACGACAAGCAGTGCGGCCAGCCCGAGCGCGTAGATAATGGGAGACACGCCAACAAGAAGCCGGTAGTCGCTCCAGGCCAAAAATGTGCACAAAAGCAGCCCAACCAGCAGGTAGATGGCCTGCCTGGCCAAGGCATCCTCAAGGCCTGGCGTCTCTCGAGTGGCGCTGTTGACCATCGCCAGGCCAAGAGCGCTGAGCCCGAGGATGGCCAGCATCAGCGGCCAATCGAGCTTTCCCCGTGTGCCCGGTTGTTCCACTGGCAGCTTATCGCTCCTGTGCCTGAGCCGAGCCGACGAGCGGCACCTCGGCGATGAGGCGGTTCATGCGCCGGCTCTGGGTGAATGTTATCTCGATTCCGTCTGTGTCAATGCAAAAGTAGCGGCTGAGGACAGCCACGAGCTCATCCTTGAGCGCTGCCATTTCGGCCGCAGGCAGCCGGATGCGGTCATGCACCAGGACAAGCTGCAATCTGTCGCGGGCAACTTGCCGACTTGGCGGCTCGCGGTGGCCAATCAATCTGCCCAACAGGCTCATTGTTCTGCCCCCTACCCTACGGCTGCTGACGCATAAAGCGCAGAATGCGGGCCAGCAACCCCTCCGCGCCGCTCAGATCAGTGAGTGGCACTTCCTGTCCGGCCAGGCGCCTGGCTATGTTGCCGAAGGCGATGCTTGAAGGCCGCCGGCCATCGAGAACGACTGGTTCACCTCGGTTGGTCGAGACCACAATCGCTTCGTCTTCCGGGATCAAGCCCAGAAGCGC
>JAPWUW010000389.1 GCA_028275325.1 Anaerolineae bacterium
TACCACGGCTGCGAGCCGCGCTGCACTGGCTGCTGCGCCAGCCAGTAGGCTACGGCGCCTATCGAACCTGTGAAAAGCCCGCGCGGGTTCGTGAAGAACGTGGTGAAAAGCAACACGTAAATCGCCAGAAAGACGCCGATTGCCGGGTAGAGAGCCCTCCCATCCACTCGGCGCAGCGCTTGCAAGAAGGTGCTCGAGCCATCAGGCAAGAGCAGAGTGGCAAGAGCTGCTGAGATCAGGAGCAGGGCAGCAAAGTTGAGGTGCGGGGCCATGCGCGCCATGGTGTCAGCGGCGCTGCCAGCCAGGGCCAGCCGCAGCAGCGCCACCGCAACCAGTAACCCCGCCCCAAGCGCCGCTACCCCCACCTGCAGGTAAAGGCGTCCGCCCCTCGATAGGCTCTCCCAGAGAGCAGCGAGGGCCACAAAGGTCGCCCCGATGAAGAGTGTGATGAACGCCACCTCCTTCGTGGCAATCGAAAGGCTGAGAAATGCCGCGCCCAGCACGAGGTGCTTGCGCTGCCCTTCCTCCACGTAGCGGAAAAGTGCCCACGCGAGCAGTAAGCTCCACACGCAAATGTAGATATCGTTGCGAATGTAGCGCGAATAGTAGAGGAAGCTTGGCCCAACGAGAAGGAAGAAAGCACCACACAGGGCACCCGCCCGGCCCAGCCAGCGCCGCAAAAGGTATGGCAACCCCACAAGCGCAGTGCCAAAAAGGGCCGGGACGAGCCTGGCCGTGAAATCGCTCACGCCAAAGAGAAAGTACACCACCGCGTTGGCATGGAACAGGAAGGGCCCATGCATCATAGGATCGTGCACGTACCCTTCGCCGTTGTACAGCTTCCAGGAGAACAGGGCATGAAGGCTCTCATCGTGGCTCATCGCGCGCGCGCCCAGCCCCCAGAGCCGCATGCCCAGGGCGACGATCATGAAAAGGACGTAAAGCGCCTGCTCCCCGCTCAGCCGCAAAAGGTTAGTTAGCGGCCGGTCCAGGTCGCGCGCTGACGTCGAGGCGCCACTAGCTGGGGGCGCTGCCATAGGCTGCTGTTTGCCCAGTGCGGAGTTGCTCATCTGGCATTTCCCTCAAGCGGTACCCACAGGTAAGCGTAGGTGAGCTCGGCACTCTGCCCCTCGCGGAAGAGCAGCCACCGCAGGTAGCTCTGGAGGCCAGCGAACCGCGGCTGCCAGCGGGCGCTCACGGCGTAGGCCTGCCCAACGTAACTGCCCTGCTGCGCGCGCAGCTGCGGCAAGGCAGTGAGGACCACCTGCCCCTGCAGTTGCCACGGTTGCACCGCAACCCACTCCACCGCGCTCATCCGGCGCAACTGCCACTTGACGAGCGGGCTCAACCCCTCCTCAGCAACGATCGGCAGCTCGCACGGATCCGCAGTTCGGGACCAGGAAAGCCGCTGCAGATCGGCCGCTAGGTCCTGCACTCCAGGCAAAGCCACCTCAGGCCGGAGCAGGGTGGCGGCAGAGCGCCCGGATGCCACGCCAAACCGCCCGAGCCCCGCAACCGCCCACAGAAGCAAGAGGGCCGCTGCCGGGATGGCAAGAGTTGCCCGCGCTGCCTGTGCCCCCTCGCGCGCCCAGGCCAGGCCAAGCAGCGTGCCGCCAATGCCCACCCCGGCCAGCAGAAGCACAACCAAAGCCAGCTCCCAGCGCAAGGATAGGCCACTCACCACAATGTAAAGGAACGTGCTCAGTGCGAGCCCTCCAGCAAGGCTCTCCCACCGCTGCTCCCTCCGCAGGGCCGCGGCCGAGCGCCAGAGCCGCCGCGCCCCCAGCGCGCCGAGGGCTGCCAAGGCGGGCAGGCAGAGGAGCGCTCCCGCTAGCGGCTGCCCCGCAAGCAAGAGATAGACCAGGCATGCCACCGCCCAGAATCCGAGTGGCCCCACCCAAGCCACACGCTCAGCAAGCCCCAGCGCTGCCAGGGCCAGGGCCAGCGGCTCCACCACCGGGTAGAGCAGCAGCTGATGCACGAACGCCAGCGGTTCCCTGCGCAGCAAGGGCACTGCCCAGCCCCAGGAAAGGTCAAGCGCTGCCTGCAAGCCACGCGGGTTGAGCCCGCAGGCGGTGCTCGCCAGGGCAAAACTGGCCGCAAGGCAAACCAGGAAGGGCCGCAGCTGCAGGCGCATGAGAAGGCCCCGCCCGCCCCACCAGGCTGCCACGCCAAAGGCAAACAACAGCGCAAGCCACGGCTCAGCTCCTGCAGCGAGGGCAAGCCCCATCGCCAGGCCCGATAAGGCGGCCCAACGGGCCTCGCCACCCACCAGGGCTCGCATCCAACCGGCCAGCGCAAAGAGCAAAAACGTCGCACCAAAGGCCGCACCGACCCCTTGGGCACCCAAAACCGCCCATGTTGGCGAAAGGGAGAGGATCGCGGCGGCAATGAGGGCTTCCTTCCTGCCCATAACGTGCCGCAGCGGGAAGAAGGCAAGTGGGCTCAGCCCCGAAAGCAGTATCACCGGCAGGCGCGCAAACGCCTCCGAGCTGCCAAAAAGGGAGAAAAGCAGGGCCTGCAACGCCAGCAAACCTGGGCTGGGCGCCTGCGGCATGTGCAGGGGATCAGCTCCCGTGGCAAGGGCGTGGGCGCTGAGGGCCTGCACCGCTTCCTGGGGTTGGAAGGGGGCCTGCGCGGCAAGAATGAGTCGCACCCCCAAGCAGAAGAGGCTCAGGGCAGCATAGAGCCCCGCCTCGATGCTGATGGAGGCAGCCCAGGAGCCCTGCTCGGACACAGCAACGCTCGAAGTCATCATCTCCCGTTCAAGTCAGAAACACCACCCTGGGCAGCTCGAGCGCCACGAGGGCAACTTGGGCCCGATTATAGCCACCAGTACCTGCCCGCGCCACTGCCAGCGCACCCGCTGGCCCAAGGGCCAGTGGGTGCCAAG
>JAPWUW010000052.1 GCA_028275325.1 Anaerolineae bacterium
TGCGCGGATCCGCTGGAGGCTCTCTCTCGTCCCGAGGTCGATGGCGTCGTCATCTGCACGAGCACCGACACGCATGTGCCGCTAGTTGTCGCTGCTGCAGAGCGTGGCAAGCACGTTTTTTGCGAGAAGCCCTTGGCCCTTGACCTCAGGGGGACGGACGAAGCGCTAGCGGCTGTCGCGCGGGCTGGGGTGAAACTGCAGGTGGGCTTTAACCGTCGCTTCGACAGCGGGTTTGCGCGCGCTCGGGAGCTGGTGCGTTCGGGCCAGCTGGGCCGGGTGCGCCTGGTTCGCATAACGAGCAGGGACCCGCAGCCGCCACCGTTGCACTACGTGCTGGCCTCCGGTGGGATCTTCCGCGACATGACGATTCACGACTTCGACATGGCGCGCTTTGTTGCAGGTCAAGAGACCGAGAGCGTCTTCGCGAGTGGAGCGTGTCTTGTCAGCCAAGAGGTGGCGCAGGCGGGAGATGTAGATACGGCGGTGGTGCTCCTGCGCTTTGAGAGCGGTGCCATGGCTGTCATCGACAACTGCCGGCATGCGGCGTACGGGTACGATCAGCGCCTGGAGGTGTTCGGCGACAAGGGCGCAGTAGTTGTCGACAACGCGCGCAGCAACCCAGCTAGCCTCTGGGACGAGGCCGGCCTGCACCAGGATCGCCCGCCGTTTTTCTTTCTGGAGCGGTACGCCCAGGCATATAGGGACGAGATGGAAGCCTTTGTGCGCTGCATCCGGCATGACGAAGAGCCGCCGGTGACGGGTGCCGATGCACGGGCGGCCCTTGTCCTTGCCCTTGCAGCTGCCAGATCACTGCAGGAGGAGCGGCCGGTGCGTGTGGCCGAGGTGGCCATGGGATGAGCTAAAGGGCTGCAAAAAGGGCCCGCAGGTGCGCAGCGGCCCGCTCTGCCGCCTGCTCTGGGGTCGGCAGGGGCAAGAATTCGCCGCTCACGAAACCGGTGTAGCCAGCAGCCCTTAGGGCGTGCAGAACCGCGGCAAAGTCGATGTGGCCGGCGCCGGGGTACCAGCGGTTCGAGTCGGCCACGTGGAAATGCAAGAGGCGCCCAGCGGCCAGGGCGATGCTTTCGCGCAAGTCCTTTTCCTCAATGTTCATGTGGAAAGTGTCCAGCAGAAGCCCAACGCAACTGGAGCACAGACCTTCAACGAAAGAAAGCGCTTCGGCAACGGTGTTGAGCAAGTCAGTTTCGTAGCGGTTGATCGGCTCCACGGCAAGGCAGACGCCTCTTGCAGCGGCTAGGTTGGCAAGCGCGGCCAGTTCCTCGGCAAGCAGCACGAGCGCCTGAGAGCGCAACGTCGGGCTCGGAGCGCGGCCCCGCGCCAGGCCAATGATGACCAGCGCGCCAAACTGGGCTGCAAGGTCAATGTGGGCCGAAAGGCGCTCGCGTGCGGCCTGCCGAGTTTCAGCATCCGGGCTTGAGAGGGAAAGGCCTTCCTCCAAGATTTGGCCGGTGCCGATTGCGGATAGACGAAGGTTGTGCCGCCGCAAAAGCGCTTGCAGCGCAGTTGTGTCGACCAAAGCTGGGTTTCTGATGGCGAGTTCCAGGCCGTCGTAGCCAAGAGCCGCCAAATGGGCGGCAGTGGCCTCCAGATTGCCTTTGAAGGCCACTGCCTGGAAAGCGGCCTGGTGCGTCGAGATAGCGATGCTCAAAGGCCACATGAGCCCTTTGCCCTACCCGCCGGCATGCTGGCCCAAGGCCGGGAGGGCGTAGACTGGTCGCCACCCCTCGCTGAGCGGTTCCCGCAAGAAGGGTTCCATTTCCTCAGCCTTGCGCAGCGTGACCTCCTCAACGGGAGGCAACTTGCCCGGCGGAAAGACGGCGAGGATTTCCTCTACCACCAGAGTGAGGTAGCGGAGGATGGCCGCAAGCGGCCTCTTGGCCTTCCACGCTTCGCCCTCAGCGGCGTGCCCGACGACGCCCTCTGGTGTGGCAGCAAGCTCGATGGCGAAATGACCCTCGCCCTCCGACCATCGGCTGGGCCGCCCGTAAGGGTCTACAGCCTTGTCGAAGTGGCCCTCTGGCAGGTAGGTTTTGCCCTGCGTGTTGAGGGCATAACGCATGTTCACCATATCGGGGAAGAGATAGAGGGCAATGGATGTTTCCGCCTCGTCTGCGTGGACAAAATCGGTGTTCCACTCACCACCTCGCTCTCGCGTGCGGAAGAACTCGCGCACGGCCCTGTGCCAGTCGATGACGCGGAAGAGTCCAGGCAGCTGATAACGCTTTTGGAACTCCTGTATGGCGGATTCCAGCACCCACAGCTGGCCGTGGTTGTTGAGGATGATCTGCTTGCGGAAGCCGTCGTTCCACAGCCCCAACATGACATCGATGAGAAGCTCGCGCACCACTTCTTCGCGCACGATGACCGTCCCGGGCATGCCGACGTGATGATAGGGGTGCGCACCGTACATGAGGGGTGGCAGCGCCAAGGCCACTGGCCTGCCGTTGCGCTTGGTGTAACGGCGCACACCTTCAGCGATCATGCTGACGAACAAGGTGTCCGCGCCGCTCACCATGTGCATGCCGTGGTTTTCCGTACAGCCAACGGGAATGATGACGATGTCGTTGAGCTTGCGCTGTGCCAGCAACTCGTGGCGGATCGTAGTCTGAATGTAGAAGCCAGGCGTGCCCCATTCGACCCTGTCGGCTGGAAAGCCATACTCGGCGAGGATATCGTCCAGTTCGCGCTCGCTGGCGCGCCAGATCTCCCTTTTTAGCCGGCCAACGGCGTTGTCCTCAAACTGGGGCTCCCAGACCTGCCGATAGCCCGATGTGCTCGTCACCTTATCGACCTCCTGAACGTGTAGTTTCCGCTAGCAAGCCTGCCCGCTCTGGTATGGCAACACCATTACCTTTCCGTCTTGACGGGCGGAAGCGCGCTGCATCGCGCATGCCACCTCTGCCAAGGGAAAACGCGCGGTAATGATGGGCGAGAGGTCAAGCCTGCCGGCAGCCAAAAGCCTGATGACGTTTGGAAAATTGCCGTGGCCGGAGTGGCCCTGGGAGCCAAATACTTGTGCCCTGCGGACCTGAAATGTTTCCAGGTAGATGGGCACGCGCTGCGCAGCTCGGCCGATTTGCACCACCCGGGCATTGATTGCCAACGCGCGCTCCATAGCCGGAATGGTGCGCTCTGGCGCGCCCGCCGCCTCCACAAAGAGGTCGAAGCCCTCCCCGGCCGAGCTCTCGAGCAAGATCGCGGCCGGATCCACGGCTTTGGGGTCATGGGCGGCGTCGGCGCCGACGCGCAGGGCGAGCTCGCGGCGCACTGGCGAGATCTCGAAAGCCTCCACCCTGCTCGCCCCGGCCGTGCGCGCCAGGGCGATCGCCGCAAGCCCAATCGGGCCGCAGCCGAAGACAGCGACTCGCTCCCCAGGGCGGATGCCGCCGGCGCGCGAGAAGATCGCGTTGTAGGATACTGCCGTTGGCTCCACAAGTGCACCCAACTCAAATGCTTTCTGTGCGTCACCGACATGGGCGGCAATGGCGTCGATTGGCCAGCAGTACTTGGCCTTGACGGCGATGCGCTCTGCCATGGCGCCGGGGACGGTAAAGCCGAGCTCCTCCAGGTTCTGGCAATGGTTAGGGAAGCCATTGCGGCAGGGGGCACAGTAGCCGCACCAGTTCATTTCCTCGGCAACGACCATCTGCCCAAGTTTGAGCTCTTGAACGGCTTCCCCCTTTGCCACAACTTCTCCAGAGAACTCATGGCCGATGACTACTGGGAACTTTGTGAGCCCGGGGTACAGCATGTAGCCTTCGGAATCTGTCTCCAAGAAGTGCACATCGGAGCCGCAGATGCCACAGGCCCTCACGGCGATCACGACCTCGTCGGCTGCAGGTGAGGGCTCTGGCAGTTCCTCAAGGGCCAGTTGAGGGTACCTCCAGACACTGCTGCCATTCAAGGCCTTGCCTGTGGCCCTTTCCCACTCACTCACCTGGTAGGTTGCGCGCGGTTCCCAGCGCGCCCGCACAACCGCTGCTTTCATCCTTCACCTCCTGGCCCGCTTTAGCGGTCATGTAGCTGGGCCGCACTGCAAGCTGGCGGCCCAGCGGAAGAGCGCACGATAAGCCTCGCCGGCACAAGGACATCCCGGCCGGGCTGGCCTGCAAGCAATCCCTGCAGCATTTCGAAGGCCGATCCGCCCATCTCTCGGCGGGGTTGGTGCACCGTGGTGAGGGGCGGGCAGACAAATGTGGCCTCCCGAATGTCGTCGAAGCCAACGATCGAGATATCGGCAGGCACATTGAGGCCATGCTCCCGGGCCGACAAAAGGGCGCCGATGGCAGTCATGTCGTTGTAGCACACAAGTGCCGTTGGTCTGGGGCGCAGCTTGAGGGCCATCTCAAGTCCACCGGCGCCACGTTCCAGGTCGTCCTGGCCTGAAGGCAAAAGGGTTTGCCAGCACACTTCCTCCGGGCCTAATTCGGAGCAGGCCGCTTCAAACCCGCTCCGGCGCAAAGAGTGCGAGCGCGGCCGATCTGGGCAGCCAACGAAGGCGAGGCTCCTGTGCCCAAGCGAGAGCAAGAACGCAGTCACCTCCTTTGCGCCGCCAAAGTCGTCTATTCTGACGGAACTGGCGTAATCCCCAATTGCCTGGTTATTGATAAGGACCACTGGCACGCCGAGCTTCTGCAGCAACTCCCCGTAGCGTTCTCCTAGGCGAGAGGCGGTGACGATGAGGCCGTCGACACGCCGTTCCGCCAGCATGCGGACCACCGCAAGCTCACGCCGCTCTTCATTTGCGGAGGTGGCCAAAAGCACCGAATAGCCGGAGAGCGTCGCTGCCTCTTCCACACCCGCAACAATTTCGGCCACAAATGGATCTGCCAAAGTCGTCACGACCAGCCCGACGACGGCGCTGCGGCAGGTAACTAGGGCTCGAGCAGCGGCATGGGGTACGTAGCCAACGGCAGCAGCGACCTCCCGAATGCGCGCAGCTGTGGCCGCGCTTATGCGCCGATCTCCGCGCAACGCGCGCGAGACTGTCGAGTGAGAAACACCAGCACACCTGGCGATATCCTTTATCGAGGCTCTAGCTGCAACCCTGCGCATGTGCACACGTGTGCATAACGTTGCAGCCATAATACAGCTTGGCGAGCGCAGGCACAAGTTGGCAAGGCAGCACTGCGGTTGCTCTTGCTGAAGTTGACAGCTGGGGGCAAGTGGCGGAGTATGAGTCCGAATGCGTTTGAGATTCGAGCTTGCGCTCGTTTTGGGTGGTGTTGCTCTTGGTGGTCGGGCAGGTTGATTTCGCCAGCAAGCGGTGGCGCCCGAGCAGCGCTGAGGTGCGGGAGGCGTTGCGCAACCTCACCAATGTTGTGGCGCTGGCGCAGTGCGAGCTCGCACGCTTGCTCCCCCAGCTTCAGGGTGCGGAATCCCTGCAGGAACGAGGCCGCCGCCTGCGTGCCTTGCTTCTGGAAGGCATCGAGGCGCTTGGGCCGACACGGCCGGCACCTTTCGGTTCGCTGCAGTCGAGGGCGGTGGATGTGCTTACGCTGCACTATATCGAGCAGATGACTGTCCCTGAGATCGCAGCGGAGCTTTCGCTCAGCAGGCGCCAAGTGCAGCGGGACCTGAGGAAGGCGGAGCGACTCCTGGCGGAGCTGCTGGCTGGGGCGCAGGCAGAGGCAAGCGGCGCAAGCGCGGCGCCAATCGGCGGGCACAGCTGTGGGGATATGGCGGAAGAGGTGGCAAGGCTTGCGCGCAGCCCTGGGGTGGTGAGCCTTGCCACTCTCATGAAGGAGGCGCTCGATGTGGTCGCGCCGCTTGCAGAAGCCAGGTCCGTTCGCGTCAGCGTGCATGCCACGGAGGAGGAGCTGCCGCCCGTCGTTGCGGACTGCGCTTTTTTGGGGCAGCTGCTGGTGCAGGCGCTGAGCCTGGCCATACAGTTTTGTTCTAGCGGGTTGGTGCAATTGCGGGCGCAAGTGGCGGATCGCGCCGTGGTGGTGCAGGTTGACTTTGGGGTGGTGGAAACACCCGAGCTAAAACGGCGGCTGGAAGAACTCGCAGCGCTTGCCGATGCTGGCGGCATCGAATGTGGCACAAGCGTTGCGGCCAGGAGGGCAACGTTGGGGCTGCGGCTGCGCACAAGCGTGGCGGCAAGGATCCTCGTTGTGGAGGATAACCCCGGCGCTGTCGAACTGTACCGGCGCTACTGCACAGGGACCGGGTTCGAGGTTGTTGCGGTCCCCGACGCGCGTCTGGTGTGGGATATGGTGCGTGTCAACCACCCCGATGTCGTTGTGCTGGACATAATGATGCCGCACGTCGATGGATGGCGCGTGCTTTACAGGCTCAAGCAAAGCCCGGAGACCCAGAAGACACCGGTGATTGTCTGCTCGGTGATCGACGACCCCGCTCTGGCAGAGGCACTGGGGGCGGAGGCCTACTTGCGCAAGCCCGTGTGTCAGAGCGAGTTCATGGGCGCCCTCAAGCGGTGTTTGGGCGCCGCCCTCGGCTTGTGAGGTCGAGCATTGCCTGGAGCAGTGCCGTGAGCTCGCCCGGCGCGAAGGACTGAGCCTTCATGTAGACGAGCTCGGCCCCTCGTGAGCGCATGGCATCCTCGCCTGGAGTGGCTGCTGTCACCGCGATGACAGGCGGCATACTCTCGATCTCGTTCTTGACCCGCGCGAGGATCTCCGTGCCGCTCATGTCGGGAAGCAGCAAGTCCAGGAGGACGCAATGAGGCTTGTGACGTCGCCATTTCCGGATGGCTTCTGCCCCGTTGTAGGCTGCCTCAACGGTGTACGGCCGGCCTGAAGCGTGGAAGGCCCGGCGCAAGAGCTGCACAAAGCCGCGGTCGTCGTCTACGATGAGCACTAGGCCGGGCTGGCCTCGTGCCGGGGCGAGCTGGTCGATAGCGCTGAGGAGCCTCTCCACGTCGATGGGTTTTACAAAGGTGGCGGCGAACTCGCCCTCGCCAAGGAGCTGCTTGAGGCTGGGTAGCGGACAGGAGATGAGGGGCATGTCCTCTTGCCAGGATGTGCCCAGAAGCTCACGAGCCTGGGCGAGCTGGGCAGAGAGGCTGCCATCGACTATTACGGCGATGGGGCGGTGCTCGTGGATCGCTTCGCTCGCCTTGGAAAGGTCGGGGCAGGCCAGGAATCGGTACCCTTCGAGCCGTCTGCTGAGGTAAGGCATGATTGCTTCTTCTGCGCCAACAACGAGCGCGGTGGGTAGCTGGCGCGGTGGCCGCGTTGGCGGCGAGCTTGGCCCCGCGAGCTTGGCGCTGGCAATCGGCTGGCGTGGGAGCGTGAAGGTGAAGGTGCTTCCCTGGCCGAGCTTGCTTTGCGCCCATATATGCCCCCCATGGAGCTGCACGAAGCGCTTGGCAATGGCCAGCCCCAAGCCCTTTCCCACCTCCGGCCCCGTTTTCGGCCTGCCTACCTGGTAGAACTCGTCGAAGATTGTCAGGAGCTCCTCAGCCGGGATCCCGCGGCCCGTGTCGCTCACGCTCACCCGGACCAGGTCTGGTTCGGGGCGGACTTCCACCCTGATCTCGCCGCGCTCAGTGAAGCGGATAGCGTTGGAAAGGAGATTGAAAAGCACCTGCCGGATGCGCAAGGGGTCCACTTCCAAGGGAGGGATATCGTCGGGGCAGGACACCAGGATGGGAAGGCCTTTGGCCTTGGCCAGGGTGGCCACTGTGTCGACCGTATCAAGGACCAGCCGGCGGATGTCGCTCGGCTCCTTCTTGATTGGCATCATCAGGGCGTCGATGCGTGCCAGGTCGACAACGTCGTCGACGAGCTGCGAGAGGTAGCGTGCGTGGCGCTGCAGCTGGGCGAGGTCGCGCAGGAGGAGCGGCGGCCACGCTTCAAGGCCGTAGGCGTGGGGGTTCTGGTAGATGAGGTTGGCAAAACCCAAGATGACGTTGAGGGGCGTGCGCAGCTCATGGCTCAGGTTAGTGGCAAACCGGTTGCGCAGATCTCTCATGGCGAGAGCCTCTTGCTGGGCGGCAGCCAGCTCGCGGTTGGTCTTCTCCAGGAGCTGGTAGGAGAGGTCCAGTGCCTTGATGGTGCGGTTGAGCTCTCCGCGCTCGCGCTTTAGCTCGTCTGTGAGGCGTGCGGTGAGCAGGCCCTGGCGCAGCGCGAGAAGGAGCAGGCTGCGCTGCGGAACAAGCGCGGCCCAGAGAGTGAGCCCAAGCGCTGAGAACGCGGCTGCTAGGTACCAGGCGGCCGCGCTGCCCCGCCATGAAGCCAAGGCAACAAGCGCGGCTAGCAGAGCGGCGTACAGCCCGGCAAGCGGCGAGAAGAAAGCTGCGGCAGCGCCAATCGCGGGAATAAGGGTTAGGAGGGCCCAGGCGCTCTGAGAGCACAGAGCGCAGAGGAAGGCGGTGACGCCAGCGCCAACGACAAGGACGGCCGCCGCTTGCGCCGGCCGCCGGGGGTGAAGCACAAGGGAGAGAAGCAGGCTCACAAGGAGACCGGGCGCGCCGATGAGCAAGGCCGGTTGTGAAGGGAAGTAGCCAAGCAAGAGCCAGAGAACCACACACAAGAACGCCCAGGTCAACCAGACGGGTCGGAACGAAACAGCCGTTATCTCGCCTGGCTCCACCGCCTGCATTTCCTGCCAGGTTCCCATGGCCAGCTCCTTTGGTGTGGGGGCACTTCCTGCCAGCAGCGCTATGTCGCGGGTATGCCGCCCTTCTGTCGCCACAGGCCATTATACTCTTTTGTGGACGCAGAGTTCGGGGAAGGGCGGCCGTCCGTAGTACGCGTTCAGGAGATGGTGCGTGGCGAGTAAGGACAACTGTGGGAGGAGGGTGACAATGGCGGAGCAAAGAGTGGTTCGCCGGTTGAGCCGCAGGGATTTCATGCGCCTCAGTTCCCTTGGGTTGGTGGCATTAGGCCTCGGCGGGTGTGTCATGCCGACAGCCGTCGCACCGGCTGCGAGCCCGCAGCCAAGCCCCGCTCTCAAGAAGCCGGTGACGATCAAATGGGCGCACTACTTCGACCCGCTGCAGAGCCCGGCTCAAAAGTTCAACTATGCCTGGATGGAGCGCATGGTCGCCACTTTTGAGGAGAAGTACCCTGAGATCAACGTTGAGCCGGAGTACTTTGACTGGGATAAGATCGACAACCGCTCCATCTTGGACTACGAAGCTGGCATCAAGCACGACGTGATGTTCGGCTCGCCGCAGCTCATGGCCAAGCACTTCCAGGTGGGTGACTACATAGACCTGACGCCGTACATCAAGCAATGGCCCGAGGATGAGGTGAAGGACTTCAGCTGGAGCCCCGTATGGGCGTCGGCTCGCCAGGATGACGTGCAGATTGGCGTGCCCACGGGCGTACACACGCGCTCGGTGGCTTATCGGCGAGATATGTTCAAAGAAGCTGGCCTCGACCCGGATACGCCGCCCAAAACATGGGATGAGTGCTTGGAGGCAGCCAAGGCTTTGACCAAAGGGGATGTGTGGGGGCTGGGCATGTACTTTGGGCCGTCGCGGGCAACGATAGAGCTTTATTTCGCCCCCTTCGTCTGGCACTTCGGCGGGGAGCTCTGGGACCCGGCGACCAAGAAAGCGACTTTTGCCTCTGAGGCGGGCGTGAAGGCCGCGCAGGTGATATACGACCTGGTCTACACTCACAAGGTAACCCCCGAGAGCGCCATCGGCGGGACATACGATGATGCGATCCTCGCCTCCTTCCTGGCAGGGCGGCTTGCCATGGGCTGGGGCTTTGGCAGCTACTGGATCGTCAGTTTGGAGGAAAAAGGGTTCATCAAGAATTGCTTCCCAGCCAAGGCTGAGTGCACTGAGGAGACGGCAGGCGTGATGGTGACACCGACGGCGCCGGGCGCGCAGTTCACCAACGCGTGGACGCTTTCGATTCACAAGCTGAGCGAGCACCCGGCAGAGGCCTTCAAGTTCCTGGAGTTTCTGATTGCGCCAGAGAACCTCTACGACTTTCCCGATGCTGGCCTGCCGGCACGGCTCTCGCTTTGGAGCAAGGCGGAGTTTCAGAGCTCGTTCTACCAGAAGTGGCTTGAGGCAGCGCGTAAGGGGCGGCCGATGCCGCCAACGGTGCACTACCCGGAGCTGGCCGACACGACAGCGGCATGCTTGCAGGAAATCCTTGTCAACAAAGCGCCGATCGCCGAGACTCTGAAGAAATTCGAAGATGAGTGGAATGCCAAGTACGCTGGAGCGTAGCATTGCCTTCACGCGGCGACCGGGGTGGAGCCTGTACCTGCGCCACAGGTACAGGCTCCCCTATCTCTTGCTTCTGCCGGTCGTTCTGCTGCTGTTGCTTTTCTTGGCCTGGCCACTGGCAAGCGTTTTCTACTTCAGCCTTCGCCGGACGCCGCTCGGTGAACCTTCGCAGTTCGTGGGGCTGGATAACTTCGCACTGCTATTCCGGGAGGCCAGGTTTCTCGGCAACATCCTCGCTTCACTCCAGTACCTCGTTGGGGTGCTGGGCCTTTCGGTGCCTGTGGCATACCTTGCCGCAGTGCTTATCAGCAGCAAGGTACGCGGCGCCGGGGCATTCCGTACGCTCTTCTTGCTCCCCTGGATCATCGCGCCAGTGGTGAGTGCCATACTCTTTCGGACGATGGTGGATCCCTATACTGGCCCTGTGGCCAGGGCCCTGGAAACCCTGACCGGGCGCAAGTACTTATTCCTGGTGAACCCGCAGCTTGCAGTCATCACCATCATCGTGCACAGCGCATGGCGCTCCTTCCCGCTGGAAATGCTGCTCATCGCCGCTGGGCTCACCTCCATCCCTCAGGAGCTTTACGACTCCGCAAAGGTAGACGGTGCTGGCGGTTGGGCTCAGTTCCGCTACGTAACTCTGCCGCTCACGAAGAACCAGCTTTTCGTGGCAGTGCTGCTTATCACCATCTGGACCCTGCAAGATGCCGAAGGGGTGTACTCCCTGACACAAGGAGGGCCGGGGTACACCACTGAGGTTGTTGGCGTGCGGCTCTTCAAAGAGGCTTTCATCTACTTTAACGTCGGCATTGCTGCGGCCATCGGCGTTGTGCTGATCGCGCTCAGCGTGTTGTTTATGGTGTTTTACCTGCGGGTACTTGGAGCAGGAGAAGGGCAGTGAAGGCTCGGCTGCGCGCTGGTCTTGCCTGGTTGGGGATCCTCTTGATCGGCATTGTGGTGTTTTTCCCGATTGCCTGGGGGGTGAAGACATCTCTCACGGCACCGCTTGGGCTTGGCGGCGGTTCGGGGCTCATCCATTTGCAGAACTACCGGTATATTCTGAGCCAGCCGCTCTTCCTGCTCTACGTCAAGAACAGTGTCATTGTCTCGTTGGGGGCAGTGCTTGCGGCCATCCCGATGGCGATTCTTGGCGGGTACGCGCTGGCGCGCTTCGACTTTCCTGGCAAGCGGCTGAGTGTGCTTCTGCTCGTTCTGCCACTTCTGCCGGCGATAGCTGTGCTTGTGCCCCTTATCGTTTACATGCGGCGTGTGGGGCTCTACAACACGCTCCTTGCGGTCATACTCGCCAACGTCGTCTTCAACACACCCTTTGCGGTATGGATGGTGCGCGGCTTCATCCTCTCCATCCCAATTGAGATCGAGGAGGCAGCCACCATTGACGGCTGCTCTCGCCTGGAGGCGCTCTGGCAGATCGATTTGCCACTTGCAGCCCCTGGCATGATCGCTGTGGGCATTTTCATCTTCATAAACTCCTGGAACAATTACCTGTACGCCTTTGCCTTCACCACTTCTCCGGAGCTGGCTGTGTTGCCGCAGGCGCTATTGCGCTTCCTGGGCGCGTGGGGCACGAACTACGGCGGGCTGACAGCGGCGGCCACGCTGGCACTTTTGCCACCGGCTGCGCTTTTCCTCCTTTCGCAGCGCTGGTTCATCATGGGCATGCTTGCCGGGACAGGTAAGTGAGGCAGGAGGCTCTAGCGCTCTCGAAAGGCACTAGGGGGCGGCACGAGCGGAGACCCTGTGCCTGGCCTTGCTGAGCTGAGTGGGAAGACCGCTGGTGCAAAAGGAGCTGTCTGTCTAGCGGCTGACCTCGAGGCCTCGTGCCTTGTTGGCAGGAGCGGCCCCGCTCATTGCACGTTGCCGCTCTGAGTGGCTGGGTATGCCAGCGATTGCGGCCGAAGCCGTGGAGGCTGGCAGGTTGCCTTTTGTGCATCTCTCCGGCATCATTTGTCACAATCTGTGACCAGTTGCTTTGTGGGAGATTGGAGGCAAGGTGTTCGGCAGGGGTTGGCGCTGCCGGCGAGGTGTCGGGCCTGCGCCACGCCGTGTGGAGCAATTCGTCATCCCGTGCATTCTGCTTCTGCTGCGCGGGAAGCCAGCGCATGGGTACGCGCTTTCTGTTGGGATGGTGGAGCGCGGGTTTGCCGCGGAGCCTGTGGACCTGAGCCTTATCTACAGGGCTCTGCGGCAGATGGAGATCGAGGGGTTGGTGCGCTCCTGGTGGGAGACTGGCCTTGGCCCGGCGAGGCGTGTGTATGCGATCACGCCGCTTGGAGAGGAACGGCTGGCAACATGGGTACAAGACCTGCGGGCAACGCACGACCTGTTGGAGCGTTTCCTGCAGACGTACGAACAGGGGACACAAGTCGGGTACAGGTAACGGCCAGAAATGGGACGCACGCGCTGCGCCCAGCACTCAGTGGCGACGGGTGGATTTGAACCACCGACCAAGGGCTTATGAGTCCCCTGCTCTGCCGCTGAGCTACGTCGCCAGCCCCAGCAATAGAGAAGAGATGGCACTGGCCATCTCTTCAGGTAGCGGGGGTTGGATTCGAACCAACGACCTCCGGGTTATGAGCCCGACGAGCTGCCACTGCTCCACCCCGCGTCGCACATTTATTATATAGGCGTGAGGGCCACTCATGGCAAATCCGCCCGATAACGAGTGAACGCCGGCAGGTGGTCCTTCGCAGCCAGCCCCACTGCAGCCGCGGCGAGCACCGCTACGAGAGCCCAGGCAGCAGCCATCACCGTGCTTGCTGTGGTTTGTTTGACGGCAATGCCCGCTGCAGCCCAGATCAAAACGAGAGCGTAGGCGATGTCGCGCCTCGTGGCAAGCACCGCCAGGCCGAGAGCGCCAGTGGCAACAATCATGATGACAGCCCAGGCCTCAGCGGAAAGGCCCCACCCACTCCAGCTCAGGTAGCGGAGCACAGCCGATATGTTGGCGATGGTGGCGACAGAGATCCAGCCCAAGTAGAGGCTGAACGGAACGTCCACCGCCCATCTCTCGAGCCCCTTGGCCCGGGCGCGGCCGATTTCAAGGCGAAGGTAGATGGCAACGAGGCAAGCCAGAAGGCTGAGCATCACCGGGACCGTGTAGAT
>JAPWUW010000390.1 GCA_028275325.1 Anaerolineae bacterium
GTCAAGCGGGGCTGCATTCTGCCAACACCTCCTCGTACACGCGCTCCGTCTCGCGCACCATGCGCTCGAGGGTGAACTCCGCCAGGTACCGCTCACGGCGGCGGGTCCCCTCATGCATGGTGGGCGCTCACGCCGTCCGCAGCGGGTCCCGCCCCAGGAGCAGGCAGAGCCAGGCCCACCAGAAACCCAGGCCCCAGGCGAGGTGAAGCGTCGCGAAAACCACCGGCATCAGCGGCAGGTATTTCAAGCCGCCGCGTTCCTTGCGCGCGCGCAGTGCCGAGAAGACAACGGCCAGTAGAAGATAGAGCGCGACCACGCCGGCGAGCAGCCGCCAGAACATGTGCCAGACGAAGCCAAGGAGGAAAGACCCGAGAAGCCCGGCCACGAACGCTGGCGCGACCAGGTGGCGCCACTTTGCTGATCGTGGATGTTTCCGAATTGTCTGCACCTTCCAGAAGCCGTAACGGAAGTACTGACGCCAGAGGGCTTTCAGTGATTCGCGGGGGAAGTAGGTGATGCGAATGTCGGGGGCGAGGAAGATCCTGCCAGCTGTTCGCCTGACACGGTAGTTGAGTTCGTAATCTTGGTTTGCCACAAATCGCTCGTCGTACACAGCCGGTAGGCGGCGTAGGCGGTAGTTAAGTTCGTAGTCTTCGTTCACCGCGAACCGTTCATCGTAGGGGCCAACCTGCACTAACACCGATCGGGGATAGGCGCCCAGGTAAACCGTGTCCACATACTGAGGCCGCTCCGAGTAGTGAAAGGGCGAGCCGCCGATGCCGAAAGGGGAGGTAGTGGCCAAGGCTACCGCCTGCCCCACGTAGCCCTCGCCCCTAGCGCGCATGGGGCCGCCCACGTTCCATGCTCCGGTTTCACACAGCCAGTAAACGCAGCGCTCCACGTAGTCTGGTGCCGGCTCTGTGTGAGCGTCGATGCGGACAATAACGTCCCCCCTGGCCTCGCGGATGCCGATGTTCATGGCGCAGGGCACAATGCGCTTAGGGTTGTCCAGTATCCTGAAGGGTGGCAGCTCGTGCGCGTGCGCCAGGATGATCTCCCGCGTGCGGTCTGTGGACATACCATCCACGAAAAGGATCTCCACAATGTGCTCGCGGTAGGTCTGCGCTGCAAGTGCGTGCAGCAGCCGCTCAATGTAGCGCTCCTCATTGCGCAGGGGAATGATTATGGACACGCTGGGAGAATCCGGGTCCACTCAGCGCTCCAGCTCTATGACAGTGACCCAGTAGAACTCGCGAATGAACGGCAATAGCTCTGCCAGTGTTCGGTCTGCAGCCGAGAGAAGATTCAGCAACCTCGGCCAAAGCCGCGGACGACGCAGCAACACACGCAGCACTACAAGACCCAGGGTGGTAAACCCAAATTCGGTGTGCCTTGCGGCGGAAAACTTGGCAGCCAGAGCTTCAACGTCTTGCATACGCAACGGCCTCTCGTCTCTGGTTCGCTCCTCGCGTGTCAGCCGGCGATACAGCCACAGCAATGGGTTGTGGCCAAGCGGCTCCAGGAATACGGCACGACCACCAGGAGCCAGAACCCTTAGCATCTCTCTCTCTGCGGCGCACAAGTCCAAGTGGTGAAGCACGCTGTGGCCGATCACGAGGTCCACAGAGCCGCCGGCGAAAGGGAGCGCCTCAGCAGCAGTTTGCACGACTGAAACCCGGCCACCTGCTGGGTCTTTACCGGCAACTTCTCTGGCCCGACGGCACATTTGGAAGGAGATGTCTGATAGAATTAGGCGACATGAATCTGGGCGCAGGGCCCTCAGACTGCTACCAGGGCCGCAACCAAGCTCCAGAACGGTGCCGTGGCAGGAGGCAATGACGCGCTGCCAGTAGAGTGCGTCCGCTTCGTCTAGCGCACCGGCCGCGTAGAACCGGACTGCCCGAGCGCGGCCAACGGCTGCGGCGCTGTCGTGAAAGGCGCGTTCGAACTGGTACCGGCTAAGCGCCACAGCAGACCTCCGAGAAAACCCCCAAGAGCTCCTGGACAATGCCCTCCGAAGAGAAGTTTTCTACGCAGTACTCTCGGCACTTCTTCCTCAGCAGCTCAGAAACCCCCTGCTCTCGCCACGCCAGAATACCCTCGGCCATCGCTGATGGCGTCGAGTCGGAAAAGAGGAGCTGAGGCTCAAGAGCCGAGAGCACTTCGGGAGTAGCACCCACTGGTGTCCCTAACACGGGTGTACCACATGCCAAGGATTCGATGGTAGAGAGGCCGAAGCCCTCCAGCTTCTGGGTAGGCAACACGAAAATATCTGCAGCCTCGTAGTACACAGGTAGGCTTTCTTCTGGGACAAATCCCAGCAACAGGACATTCCTCTCCAGACGCTCTCGAACGATCAGATGCTGCAAAGTGGCCTTGAGATAACCATCTCCCGCGATGAGCAAGAGGATGCCGGGGCACAGGCGTGCGGCGAGCCCGATGGCTTGTATAAGCTCCTCCAAGCCCATTCGCCCTACAAGCCTTCGTACCGTGAGGACAACGAAGCGCTCCTGGGGCAGCCCAAGCCGCGCACGAGCCTCAAGCACCCCGTAACGCGGCCTGAAGCGCTCCACGTCCACACCAAGCGGAACTACGCGGATGGGGGACGCAACGGCTGGGTGCAAGGCTTCAAGCTCACGACGCATGTAGTTACTGCGAATTACGATTGCCGCCGCGCCGCGCAGCGCCCAGGACTCGACCCACCTGACAACTGGAAGCACCACACCCAGCAAAGCTGAGGACCGGCCATACTTTCCACGCTGAGCGTCAATTTGGATCTCAGTACTCATAGGCGCGTGGAATGTGTACACCATGGGGATTCGCGAACACCTCACGTGCACGCCAACAGCAGGGAAAGGCACATGAGCATATACCACATCAAAGGGCAC
>JAPWUW010000391.1 GCA_028275325.1 Anaerolineae bacterium
CACCAACTCTCACGAAGCCTGGACGCCCCAGTGCGCCTTGCTGCCTGGAGCAGCCGCTATGTTAGCTGATCGCCCCACGGCAAGGCAAACCGCTGCTGAAGCCAGTTGTGCCACACAAATCAGCCATTGCGCGGCAGCTCCACTTCGAGAGCGGGCTCAGCTGACGATGCCGGCAAGTAGCGAGGTTTGGCCATCCGCGCGATGGCCTCGATATAGCGCAGAACTTCGGCATCCCCCAGGCCTCCACAGGCGCGGATTTCCATGCTCGTCGCCCCAAGCTGGTTTTGCTCTCCAGGCAAATCCATCGCCGTGAGCACGATCACGGGCACTTGAGCCAGGCCATGCTGCCCGAGCGCCTCAAGGAGGGTGAGGCCATCCATGTGTGGCATGGCCAGATCGAGGACAAGAGCATCCGGGGCTTCTTGAGAGAGCAACGCGAGGGCCTGCTCCCCGTTGAGTGCGGCAATCACTCGAATGCCGCGGCCAGCTCGCAAAAGTGCACGCCTGATAAGGCGCGGAACTCCCGGGTCATCATCCACCACGAGCAAGCTGCGCACCGAGCCCAAGTTGTCGATTGCAGAGAGGAGCTGCTCCGCGCCCACTGGTTTCTGCAGGATCGCCCTCACGCCAGCGAACTGCGAGAGCGCCCGCTGCGGCCGCTGGCGCACTTGGATCACCGGGAGGCCGGGGGTGCCTATCTGCGCCAGCATTTGCCCTATCCTGTCTGTGCCTTCACCAGGCGCGCAAGCAACCACCGCCTTTGGGTGCCATTGCTCGAGGGCTTCCTGCAACTCATGCGCATCGTGGGCCAGGTGCACCGTTAGTCCCGGCAGCCCCCTTCTGAACTGCCTTGCCAACCCCTCGCTCGCTCCGACCAGCACCACGGAATGGCCGAAGGGGTCCTGCGCTCCAGGGATGGGGGCAGCTCGCCCTCCAACTGCTGGCGGCGCACCGCGCACAGGCAGGCTGAAATGGAAGGCACTGCCCTGGCCCGGTTCGGATTCCACCCAGATGCGCCCTCCGTGCATTTGCACGAACGTCTTGCAGATAGCAAGGCCAAGCCCAGAGCCGCCCCGGCTCCGGTAGATAGGGTTGGAGACCTGGTAAAACGGGTCAAAAATGCGCTGCTGCTCCTCTTTCGGTATCCCTGGCCCCGTATCCGCGACTGTGACGATGACCTCTCCGGTGGCCTCACTGTGCCGGGCGGCCAAACGCACCTGCCCTTGATCGGTAAAGCGAGCCGCATTTGCCAAGAGGTTGATCGCCACCTGCCGCACTCTTGCCCGGTCGGCCACACACGCCGGCAGCTTTTCCGGCAGATCGATGATCAGAGAGACCGGGCGGTTCCGAAACAGCCCGGCCACGGCCCCTGCAGCTTCGCGAAGGAGAGCGCCAACGTCCGTGGGCTCAGGAGTGAATGCCAGCCGCACCTGGTCGATGCGCGAAAGCTCGAGCACATCATCGACGAGCTCCAGCAGGTGGCGAGTATTGCGGTATATCTCGCCGATATCGCCGCGCAGCTCAGTGGAGAAGTGTGCCCCCTCATAGCACTCAGGGGCCGTGTACATGACCTCTGCAAAGCCCAGGATCAAGTTGAGCGGCGTGCGCAGCTCATGGCTGATCGTCGCGGCGAACTGAGCTTTCAGGCGCCTCGCCTCCTCTGCCTCATCGCGAGCAGCGGCAAGCTCGTGGTTTGTCCGCTCCAGCAGCGTATAGGCATTGCGCAGCGAGTCATTGAGGCGGCGCAGTTCCTCCCGCCTCTTCAGGACCTCCTGTTCCAACGCCAGGGCGCGCCTCTGCCGCCGCGAGGCCTGCGCCAACGCCGCGTAAATGTAGCTGGAAGAGGTCCACATGAGCGTGGCAGACAGCAGCGCCCCTGGAACCCCCTCCCAACGTGGCCCTAGCAGCAAGAGTAACACCGCCAGCATCAAGATGACTCCAGCACGCCCAACCAGGGCGCCGGCAACGCCAACGAGCACAGCAGCCACCACGCCCCGCGATTCCGGTGGCAGGCTCGGCAGAGGCACTGCCATTCCCGCCACAAGCGAGAGGCCGGCCAGTGCCGGAACCCGACGCAGCCATAGAGACACCACCGCGAGGGCCAGCATCAGCGACGGCGCGGCTACGTCTGCAAAAGATGGCATAGGCCGAAACCCAAGCGCATCAGTCCAGGCGATAAAGAGCCAGCCATACCCTAGTGCACCGACAACCAGAGCAGCAGCGACTATCGATCGAGTGTAGTGTGGCAAAACATACTCGTCCAAAGGCGGCAGGTGCCCCGCAGCCGCCCTGAGTGCGGTCCTCATGCTCATAGCGCCCCCCTGCGAAATTGTTGGCAGTATCTTGGCAGTGCTATGGCAGCAATCGCGACACAACCCTGGCCACGTGGCATTATACTGGTTTGAAGATAGGCTCTGCTATCCAATAGTCTCCAGACGGAGGGAAGGCAATGCGGGCGTTCAAAAGGAGAGCGGTTCTGAAGGCAGTTCCAGCGGTCGGCGCCATGGCGGCAAGCCTTGTGACTTTGGGCAGCTGTGCACCGGCAGCGCCAGCGGCAACCGAACCAGCATCGCCAGCCGCCGGTGCGGCGCAGCCCACGCCAAAGGAGAAAATCGTCCTCGAGGTGTGGACCGCTTGGACAGAGGATGCGGCCACCAACATCGAGAAGATCCTCGAGAACTACAGCAACTCGCAGGACAAAGTCATCGCCAAGCACGTCGTCACCACCGACTTAGCCCAGAAACTGCTGGCGGCCGTGGCGGCGGGCAAGCCACCTGGTGCCGCAATCGTCTTTGGGGCTAACAACGCTTACACTCTTGCCTCCGAAAATGCCATCATCGCCTTGGAAGACGTCGGCAACCCGGATCAGATCAAGAC
>JAPWUW010000392.1 GCA_028275325.1 Anaerolineae bacterium
GGCGTGTGGAACATCGCCAAGGGCGGCTCGACGGTGCCGCTCAAGTTCGAGGTGTTTGCCGGCCCAACAGAGCTCACGGATACCGCCTATGTCAAGAGCTTTACGGCCGTGCAGATATCGTGCACCACTGGTGGCGGCGAAGATGAGGTGGAGTTCACCACCACCGGCGGCACGTCGCTGCGCTACGACCCAGTGGCCGGCCAGTTCATCCAGAACTGGCAGACGCCGCGCAAGCCCGGCACCTGCTACAGGGTCACCATGACGACGCAGGACGGCTCTAGCCTGGGGGCGCTCTTCAAGCTGAAGTAGATTGCGAGGGCCGCCGGCAGCCGTGGTGGCGGCTGGCCGGCTGAGCTGCGGCCATGGCCGGGAGGGGGCCTGAGCCCTGGCGCGGAGTGCTCCGGCCCCCCTGAACGCAATGAGAACAGCGCGCAAGAAAGAGAAAGGAGAAGGGGACGATGAAGAGCAGAGTGATTTTGGGTTTGGTTCTGGTCTTGAGCTTGCTGCTTGGCGGCACCGCTATGGCGGCGTCGGTGAACCCTACCACTTACAACAATTGGAAGTCCGGCAACGCCGAGTTCGAGTGCCGCCAGGTGGGGTGTAGCTCTGAGTTCCACTACAAGTTCGACAATTGGAGCACCGCCTACAACGGCTCCTACACGGTAGAGGGCGGCAACGTTATCACCATCCAGAACAATACTGGCGAGACCTTCGACTGGGAATCGGCTTGGCCGGTTGCCTGCGTAATCGTCAAGGGTGGCCCCTCCGCCAACGTGTACTGCTACGGGAGCGGCTCCCGCGCCGATACCGGGATGTACGCGCCCAACAACAAGGAAATCAGCCATGTGACGTTCTGCTACAACAGGCCCAGCATGTGCTACAAGCAGGAGACGGCCTGGGCGCGGGGCGAGCGCTACGTGAAGCGGGGCAACTGGGCCATGTATGTGCAGTACGTTGGTGAAGAGAAGACGGTCGACCTGATCGCCGGCCAACACTACACTGTTGGCACCGTGACCTTCTCGGCTCCGGACGACGATGACAAGGTCACGATCACTGTCAGCCTGACCGGTGGCGCCATCTTCTACGACGACCCAAGTGACCCGGGCGACAACAACCTGAAGGTTCAGGACTACGCTGAAGCCCCAACAGGCAACCCGGCACCGGGCCAGTTCGCCTGGAAGACGTGGATTGACCCGAGCTCGACCACGGGCAGCATTGTAGTGCCGCACAACAAGTACTACGGCGTGCACGTCGACGTGGCGCTGCCGGTGCCCTGCCAGTAGCCGGTCAATAGGCGGCGGTCCCTGGTGAGATCCGCAAGAAGCGACCTGTGCCCGGCGCCTCAGCGGCGCTGGGCACCTTCCCACATGTGGCAGAGCGGTCGCAGCTCGCGCACTGGTCGGTGGCGGAGGGCAGGGGGCGCGCCGTGGCCCGCGCCTGGCGATCGAGTCAGGGGGTCGGCGTCGTCAGCAAGGCGGGCAGTGCCGCCGGGCTTTCCCTGAGCTCCTCTCCCGCCCCTGCCGCTGGCACGTACGTGAAAGCCCCTGCTAGCCGGAGCTTCCTAGCTTCCTGGCGGCAGGCTGTGTACACTGAAGCCGGGTGCCCCCAGACGGGCACCCTCAGGAGCGAAGGCGTATGCAGCTTGCTATTGCCGTCACGGGGCTCACTGCCCAGCAGCTTGAGGATTACCTCCCCTCCCTGGCTGAGAGTGGTGCCACTGCCCTCGAGGTTGGCTGGAACCTTTTCGACGAGCTGAACGACTGGCAGCTCGAAGCTCTGGCAAGAAGGCTGCATGGGCTCGGCCTGCGCGTGCGCTCGGTGCATGGGCCCTTCGGCGATGCCGCAGACCTCAGCTCCCTGGAAGAGCACGAGCGCCTCAAGAGCGTCGCCGCGCACGAGATGCTCCTCAAGCGCATGCCCATCCTGGGGGCGACTCATCTTGTCATCCACCCTGGCAACTTCGAGCGCAAGGAAGAGCTCCTGCCCCAAAAGGAGGAGAGGGTCAGGCGCAGCCTGGCCGCGCTCGTCGGCACTGCAATGCGGGCGGGCATGGTGCTCGCGCTGGAGAACATGCTCCCCAGCCATCCGGGGTCGCACCCCGAGAGGCTCCTCGCGCTGGTGCGCGAGCACAGCTGCGCCGGGCTCGGCATCTGCTTCGATACCGGGCACGCGCACGTCCTCAAGAGTGAGCTCGCCACCTTGGCGCAACTTTCGCCCTTCCTCGTGAGCGTTCACCTCTCGGATAACGACACCTGGACGGATGCGCACCTGCAGCCGCCCTATGGGACGGTAGATTGGCTCTCTTTGCTCCCCGCCCTGGCGCGCACCGGCTACACCCAGCCGCTGACGATTGAGACGGCCCCCTGGGGCGGGGCGCAGCCCAGCCTGATGGTTGCCGAAGTGAAGGCGCTCCTCAATAGCAGCCTCGCCGCCGCCGGCCTGCCGGCAGAGCCCTGGCCCCGCCTTGCGAGCTTTGACGGCCAGTCCGCCTGGCTGCGCTGCCACCGCTGCCATCACTTCGTGCTGGAAACCGAGCAGGGCCAGGCCTGTGGCTGCGGCGAGCGCCTATAACGGCAAGGAGGTGGCAGAATGGCAGTGGCCCGCGCGAGCCTCTGGCCGTTCCTGCTGAGGGTCGGCCGCTACCCGGCAAGGGATGGCGATAGCCTTTCTGAGCCGCTCCTCTCGCTCATGTACCACGCTGTGCAGCGCATCGCCGCCATTTCCATCCCTGCTGCCTATCTCTGGCTCCTCTGGACGTGCGTGCGCAGCCACCCAGCCGCCGATTTCGCTGGCCTCCTGCCGCCAGTGCTCCTCGCGCTCACCAG
>JAPWUW010000393.1 GCA_028275325.1 Anaerolineae bacterium
GCGCGCCGAGGTAGCCCGCGCGCTGGGCTATCCGGGCCGGCGGTTGGGGTGGGCAGATATCATCGAGAGGGCGCGCACTGACCCCAGCTTTGGCTGGAGCCACGCCTCCACCAGCACGGCAAGCGGCCTGCTTGCGACCCTGGCACAGTTTTATGCCGGTGCGGGCAAGACGCGGGGCCTCACAGTTGAGGATGTCACTTCTGAGGCTGTGCTGCAGTACGTGGCGGCCGTGCAGGCCACCGTCAAGCACTATGGCGAGGGAGAGCTTGCCACAGTCCAAAGAGTGCTGGCAGAGGGCGATAGGTCTGGCTTAGCTGCCTTTGTGGTGCAGGAGCAGCTGGTCATTTACCTCAACCAGCACAGCGAGCAGAAGTTTGTGGCCATCTACCCGAAAGAGGGCACTCTGTGGGAGGATCATCCTCTGGCTTTGCTGGAACTGCCACAGCTGGACTCAGAGGCGCGGGAGACCTTTGAGACATTTGCCCGGTACCTGCGCGGCGAGCAGGCACAGAAGGTCGTGTTGCGTCATGGTTACCGCCCTGCGGACCTGCACATCCCCCTGGTGGGCGAGGAATCGCCCTTCACACCAGCAAACGGCGTCGACCCCGCGCAGCCAGAGACGACCCTGCAGGTGCCGAGCCCAGCTGTCGTCGCTGTTGTGCGGGACGTGTGGTGGTACACCAAAAAGCACACGAATGTCTTTCTGGTGGTGGACACCTCTGGGAGCATGGAAGGTCCAAAGATCGAGGCAGCCCGCGCTGCCTTGCAGGCGTTTCTTACAGGCATCCGAGGTGAGGTGGAGCGCGTTGGGCTCGTGGAATTCGGCTCTGAGATCAAGCGCGTCGTGCCCCTGGCTGAGCTTTCGCGCAATCGGGCCGCGCTTGAGGCCGCCGTGGCGGAGCTGGAAGTTGGTGGGAGCACGGCCTTTCTCGACGCTGTGAGCTACGCTTACTCTGCCCTGCAGCGGATGAGGGATTCCAGCCGGATCAATGCCGTGGTGGCCATGACTGATGGGCGGGAGAACGCTTCCGAGCTCACCTTGCGCGGGCTTCTCGCTCAGGTGCGCGATGGCAACGCGCGCGGTGTTCCCGTGTACATCTTCTGCATTGCCTATGGCTCCGATGCAGATCTCAAGCTTCTGGAGAGGATTGCTGCAGAGAGTGGCGGCCAGACCTACCGCGGCGATGAGACCTCCTTGGAAGATCTGTATAAAGCCATTTCCACTTACTTCTAGGCTGCTCTTGCGGCCGCTTGGCCTGCTGGCCTCAGTTGGGCCTCATGCGACGGCTCCACTGGCCTGTGCCGCCCCGGCTTGCGCACGCCTTGCCGCAAGCAGATCGATGAGGGCCTTGGCAATGGTAGTGGCAGCCTGAGGGCGGGCTGCCCGAGTCGCCTTCGCCGCAAGCTCCTGCCGGAGAGACGGGTCTTGCAGCAGGCGCGCCACGGCAGCTGCCGCCTGTTGTGGCTGCGGTGCCCAAATTGCGGCACCTTGAGAGCGCAGGAACTCGACATTGGCCTCTTCTTGGCCGGGCAACGCGTACACGACAACAGTCGGCACACCGGCGGCCAGCGCCTCTGCCAGAGTCCCAGGGCCAGCCTTGGCCACCAGTATGTCCGCAGCGGCAAGCCATTGTGGCATATTGTGCACAAAACCGAGGACGAACGTGGGAACGGGCCAGCGGCACCTCTGGAGTTGCTGGCGCAGCCTCTCGTTGCGGCCACAGATCACGGCAAGCTGCAACGGGATGCCAAGCTGAGCAATAGCTTCGGCGGTCGGCCGCAAGGGGCCAATGCCCGCCCCGCCACCGGTGAGCAGCACCAAGGGTAGCTCAGGGTCCAGCTGTAGTGCTTGCCTGGCAGCCAGGCGGTTCTGGGGCGCAGCCATCGAAGGGGGAATAGGCTGACCAGAAACGATGATGCGCTCGGCATCGATCCCCATCCTTTTGGCAGCCTCAGCGGCCTCAGCCGTCGGCAGGCAATACAGGTCAACGGCCGGGTCCAGCCAGAAGGCATGCAGACGCACAAGGTCGGTCACGACGCAGCAGACAGGCACAGCCCACTCCCGCCCCAGGCGCACCGCTGGGCGCACAAGAAGTGGGTGGAAGGAAACCAGCATATCTGGCTCGTGCTGGCGCATCATCCGGCGCAGGCGGCGCGCAGCAAGTGGCCAGGAAGCAATAGTGAGCAGCTCTGCGCGGGTGCGGGAATCCGTAACGCGAAAGAGCGCTTCCCATAGCCAAGGGGCCTGGGTGGCCAAGGGGCCATACACGGTTGGAAAGTAGCGGAAGGGCAGAGCTGAGTGCTCTCGCAGGACGTCGACGATGAGGCACTCCGCCTGCGGCGCGAGCTGGGTTACGGCAGTCGCAACTGCGTGGGCGGCCGCCGTGTGGCCGCCGCCCGTTTCGGAGGACAGAAAGAGCAACCTAATGTGGCGGTTGCGGTGCTGCATCCGCCTGCTCTGGGGGACGCACGAGCTTCTTCAGGCGCCGCTCGAACTCGCTGCGCGGGAGCAACACCTTGCGATTGCAGCGCAGACAGCGCAAGCCAATATCGGCGCCAACGCGCACAACGCGCCACTCATAGCTGCCGCAAGGGTGCGGTTTGCGCAGGGTGGCTATATCATCCAGGTGCACGTCAACCGGTCTCACAGGCTTTGGCCCTTGCTGCACTTATGTGCTGGCCTGCTGCTGGCTTTGCTCTTAGCTGCCCTTTTTTGACCCAGGCAGAGGTGCTGTCGGACAATGTTCTCAGGCCGAAGGTCCGGGCTGCCGGGAAGAGGAGCACCGCGCGGCACGGAACGTGCAGCCA
>JAPWUW010000394.1 GCA_028275325.1 Anaerolineae bacterium
GGCCGACCCAGAGCGCGCCAAAACCTCCTACGGCCCCTTGGAGGGCTCCCGCGCGTGCTTGCCACAAGGGCAGGTGTCGCCTGGTACCGTTTTTCAGTCGCTGGCCGAAGCGGAGCACTCGCAGGCACACGTACAGCAACGGCAGCAGGGCAAAGGCTGCTTCCGCGCACAGAAGCACGATGGCAACATCGCGGAGCAAATGCAAACTCATCGGTTTGCTTCCTCCTGGTAGCGGACGAATCCCTCCCAGCGGCCCTCCTGCACGATGCCTATAAGGTCGTCCAAGCGGGTGATGTGCAGATCTGGCAGCTCTTCCGCGCTTTCCGCTGGGTGAGGATCCGACACCAGTACGGCCACAAGCCCGGCGGCGCGCGCGGCCCGCATATCAGTCGGGTGGTCCCCCACCATCAAGGAGCGGGCGGGGGCAGCTGAGAGGGCTCTGAGGCAAGCGAGCAGGTGTTCTGGGTTTGGCTTCACGTGTGCCACGTCGTCGCGTGTGAAGAGGGCATCATACGGCAACCGCAACCGCTCCAGAATGGAGAGGACAGCGGGGCGGCAGTTGCGCGTGACAATGCCAATTGGCACACCCTCCGCATGCAGCCAGGAGAGAGCCCGTTCTACGCCGGGGAGTGGCTGCGCCTGTGGTGCTGCCTCGAGCTCGACAGCGCGGATAGCTGCCTCTGCATCCCGCACCAGCGATGCTGCCAGGGCGGCGTCCTGCTTGCTGGCGAGCTCACGGGCGGCAGCAATCATTTCAAGGGTGTAACGGGCTGCTGGTGGCTCGAGCCCATAACGGCGGATGACTTCTTCGGCACGGGCCCGCATCAGCCGAAAGTCGATCGTGATCTGGACGAGCGTGCCGTCGAAGTCGAAGAGAACCGCATCAGGTTTGTGCACGCGTCAGGACCACCTCCACTTCTGCCACGGGTTGTTCTGCGCCAAGAATGATCTTCCCGGAAAGCGGCAAGGGCAAATCCGTCGGTGGTTCTGCCGCCGCAACGACCTTGAGGCGCGCGCGACCCCCCGGCCGAATGGTTAGAAGGGGTGGGGAAACGGCAATGGCGCCCAGCTCGGCCACCACCTCAAGGCGCGCTGCTACCCGGCCACTGTTGCGCACACTGACTGTCGCTTCCTGGCCGGGGGCAAGGACCAGCCGGTCTGGCACAACACTTATGCGCGGGGCAGCCCGCAAGGCCAAAGTTAGCGCCACAGTGGCCTCCTGGCCTTCAGCACGCAGGGCGATTGCATCCGCAAGGACATGCCGGCCTGGCTCCAGCGACTCGGGCGGCTCTGCGCGCACCTGCACGGCGGCAGAGCTGCCGGTACCGACCACCACGCGCTCCGGCACGACGGTAACCCACTCGAGGTTGCTCACGACCTCGGCCGCAAGCTCTCCGGCACCGCGGTTGAACACCCACAGGGTCCCGGAAAGCGGCCCATAGTCCACGCTCTCACCCAGGTCCACCGACGGTTCGGCAAGGAGTTGTGGCCGCGAGATAGCCACCCTCGCCGGGATAACAAGGCGCCCTTCATCCCATGTCAAAAGGATGGCTGCACGTGCCTCTCCCTGCTCAGGTGGGAGTGCCAAGGCGTAGGCACGGGCCGACAGCACCTGAGAGGCCCCTGGAGGAAGCTCCCCCGATATTGGCACAAGCTCTAGCCAGGTTGCGTCGGTGTTTGCCTGCCAGTGGACTGGGGCAGTGCCAGGGTTTGTCAGGCGCAGCTGCCTTTCGGCCAATGAGTGTGGGCTGATGAGGCCAAAATCCACAGAGCCTGGCTCAACCGCAAACTGGCCGCGGACAAGAAGCAATAAGCAAGAAACGGTGAGGGAGCCGCCGTCGCTGTCGATGGCGATCGCCTGCTCGTGGGAGTATGTTCCCGGCTGGACGATGGCAGAAGGCACAGGCCGCAGCACGAGCGCTGTCGACTGGCCAGGCTGGAGAGACCCTTCCTCAGGCCATATCCCGAGCCAAGGGACCTGAGGTCGAGCACGGAAACGAAGCGGGCTCGAGCCCCGATTGGAAACGACAAGGGTTTTCTGGGCAGAGCTGAGCTCACCAGGGCGAAGTGCCCCGAAATCAATGGCGCGCTCAGAGGTGGCAAGCAAAGGCCGCAGCACCACGCCGCTTACGGAGAGAAACTCGCGTCCAGCCTCAGTTTCCAGCTCGATTGCTCGCTCGGAGCGGAAAGCCCCCGGCGGGAGGGCTCGGGGATCCACACGGACGCGCAGCGCAAGGGTCTCCCCAGGCGGGATCCGCGCGGCCTTTGGCGAGATGCTAATCCATTGTTCCCTTGCGGTGGCGCGCAGAGCAAGTGGAACCTCGCCGCGGTTCTCGACACCGGCGCTTGTCTGCACTGGCCTGTCCCCTGGGATGGGGCCAAGGTGCACATCGGGGGCGGGCAGGTGCAGGGCCCGACGCGCCAGCTCAAAACGAATTGAGACTGCGGCCTGGCCCCAGTCGGAGTCGATAAGCAAGGCATCTTCATACGTGCCGGCATGCCGGGCGCGGCTGGCATCGAGCACGACAGTGAGTGGCAGCTGCTCCCCGGCCGCAAGCAATAGCTGCGTCGGCCGCACGCGCAACCAAGGGTAGCGCACATTCGCCTTGGCTTGCAGAAGGCCACTCCCAGCGTTACTCACCAGCAAGGTGGCCGTAGTCTCCTCTGGGCCAACTACACCGAAATCCACGAGCGAGCTACTGACGGCGAGGGAAGGTGCGCTCTCCTCAAGCTCCACGCTGACCCACTGTGGCCGGCCGCTATCGATCAGCATGGCGCGAGTAAACCGCTGCCGTCCAGCAG
>JAPWUW010000053.1 GCA_028275325.1 Anaerolineae bacterium
TGTGCGGAGCGAACCACTACGCTCTCCTGCTTTTGCTGCCAGTTACCGCATACTACAAACGTTTGGCCCTGGCAAGGCCAGCACGTGACCGTAAGGGGCGCCGGTTCTGCCCGGTCGTGAAGAGGCGCTGGCTCTTTTTGTTGCTTCTGAGGATCTACACTCACGGAAAATGGGGAAGCCGGCAGGAAGGATTTGGCCCAGGAAAGCTATAGGGCGCACTTGCGCTTGCAACGAACGGGCATTGCCGTTACGCTGCGGCACGGCGCACTGAAGGCTTGCGAACTTCAACTTCCGGAGGTGCCTTTGGATATGACCAGACGCGAAAGGGTTCTTGCGGCCATCGAGCGACGGCCTCTAGATCGCTTCCCGACCGACATGTGGGCCACGCCTGAGGTTGTAGACCGGCTGAAGCAGCACTTTGGCGTCTCATCTCTCCATGAAGTTTGGGATTGCCTCGAGATAGATGGGATTGTCCACGTCGGGCCAGAGTACAGAGGGCCAAAGCTGCCCGACCTTGGCCCCAACAGAAAGGTTGACGAATGGGGGATGGTCTACCAGTGGCAGGAGTACGAGACTGGCGGCTACTGGGAGCAGGTCCACTACCCGCTTGCAAACGCCGAAACCATCGCTGACATCGATGCCTACGCTTGGCCAAGAAGGGAGTGGTACGATTTCTCCGTCATGCCCGATCTGCCGGAGGCACATGGTGACCGGGCGCGCGAGTATGGCTACATTGCCATTTTCTATTACCACAACAAGCTGCGAGGGCTCGAGCAATCCCTGGTGGACCCCTTGCTGAAACCCGAGTTCACCCGGCACCTCATCCGGCGAATTGCGGAGACGTTTCTGGAGATCCACGAGGAGGGCTATCGCGCTGGCAAGGGTGTAGTGGACATAACTCAGGTGACGGACGACTTTGGCAGCCAGCATGGCCTGCTCATCAGCAGGGCACTGTTTGCCGAGCTGTACCGGCCTTGGATGGAGAAGGCAATTGCGCTTGCCAAGGCCTATGGGCTGAAGGTGTTCCACCACGACGATGGGGCGGTGCGCGAGATCATCCCTGACCTGATCGAGATGGGGATAGACGTGCTCAACCCGATCCAATGGCGGTGCCCTGGGATGGAGCAGGAAGGGCTGGCCAGAGATTTTGCCGGCCAAGTGTGCTTTCATGGCGGTGTGGACAACCAGCACACTTTGCCTTTCGGCACGCCTGAGGAGGTGTGGGCAGAGGTGGAACACAATCTGCGCACGCTCGGTTGCCTGGGGACGGGATACATCGTCGCGCCCTGCCACAACATTCAGCCGGTGACGCCGCTTGAAAACATTCTGGCGCTCTACCGTGCGGCAAAGGAACTAGGGCCACTGTACGCCTCGCGCCCGGCGGGGCGGCCGAGTTAGGGGACGGCATGCATGAGCGTCAGGGGCAAAACCAGGTACAGCCCACCCAGGACCTGCCCGCATTTGCACAGTGGTGGGGGGTAGAACATGCGAGGGTTCAGCAGCCATGTGGACGGTTACTATGACGTTGCCGATCAGATGGTGCACGACCTGCAGCAGCGAGCGCACGAATGCCTGCGCCGCTGCCGTGAGGAGTGGTACGCCATATCGGACGTGAGCCAGGCTTTGGAGTGGCGTCGGCAAGCGAAGCAGCGATTCCTTGAGGCCATTGGTGGCCTCCCTGAGGAGCGCACACCTCTGCAGCCGGTCTCAGGTGGCGTTTTGGACCGCGGTGACTACCGCATCGAGAAGCTCGCTTTCCAGAGCCTGCCTGGCTATTACGTCACTGCCAACCTGTACGTGCCAGCCCACCTGGGGGGCCCGGCGCCAGCGATCCTTTTCCTCTGTGGGCACAGTGAGCTGGGCAAGGCAGAGCCGCGCTATCAAGCGGGCTGCATAGAGCTTGTGCGCAATGGCTTCGTTGTGCTGATTATTGACCCGGCCGGTCAGGGCGAGCGATGGCAGTATGTGGATGCGAGGACGAGGCGCCGGTTGGTCGGCGGCTGCACCGCGGAGCACAGCTATGTGGGCCTTCAGTTTTGGCTGGCTGGGGCCAGCGTGGCGCGGCACTTCATCTGGGATGCTATACGCGCCGTGGACTACCTGTGCGCAAGGCCTGAGGTGGACGGAAGCCGCATTGGAGTGACTGGCAACTCGGGTGGTGGCACGCAGACGTGCTTTCTCATGATGGTGGAGGAGCGGCTTGCTTGCGCGGCGCCATGCTGCTTTGTCATGACGCTTGGCAGCTACATGAAGACAGGTCAAGCGCAAGATGCGGAGCAGCTGGTGCCGGGTGCAATGCGCTGGGGGCCAGATTACTACGAATACCTGGCGGCTATGGCCCCCAAGCCAGTGTTGGTGGGGGCGGCCCTCTACGACTTCTTCCCCATTGAGGGCACAAGGGAGGCGGTGGAAAGGGCGCGGCACATCTACCGGCTTTATGGTGCGCAGGACAACATTGCTCTATTCGCTGCCGCCCACACACATGGCTTCTTTGCGCCGCTGCGGCAGGCTGTGACAGAGTGGATGTGCCTGCACCTGCAGGGAACGGAGGCGCGGCGCCTGGATTGCGAGGCGGAGGCCCTCCCGCCCCAGGAGCTCAACGTTACTGCCGAGGGGCAGGTGCTGCTTGCCTTTCCCGACGCGCGCCCCCTGTGGCGCCTAAATGCGGAGTGGCTAGAGCGGCAGGGCCAGCCGCAGCCGCCACGAGAGCCGGCCAAGCAGCGGCAGCTGCTCTGGCATGTATTGGGGCTCGAGGGGCTGGAGCCGAGCGCCCCGCTTGATGCGCGCGTAGTGCTCGATGAGGTCATCGGGCGGTACCGCACCGAGCATATCTTTTTCTTCACCGTGCCAGATGTAGTTGTCACCGGGGTCATGATCCATCCCAATTGCGAGCATCCCGGCGAGACGCTTCTTGTGCTGCTTGAGAACGGCACAAGCGATATCGAAGAGGAGAAGCCGCGCCTGCGAGCACTGCTGGAGGAGGGAAAGAGGCTCTTTGTCTTTGATCCGCGCGGCATGGGTGCTGTCGCTGCGCGGCCTGTGAACCCGGCAGGGATCCTGGGCGAGCACGGAACGGAGTACAAGCTGAGCGGCGATGCGCTCCTTCTTGGCACGTCCACGCTCGGTCTGCGCGTCTTCGACACGTTGCGGGGGCTTAGCTACTTGCGCACGCGGCCAGATGTGAGCTTGGGCAAGCTTGGCGTGTATGGCGTTGGCTTCGGAGCACTCGTTGGCTACCTTGCCGCCGCTTTGGATGGGCAGCTCGCATCTGTCGAGCTGCACGATATGCTGTACTCCTTCTGGGCACTTGCCACTTGCCCACTCTATGAGCGCTCTTTGTACGGTGGAAGGTACGCCTTGTGGGGCGTGTTGCGGCACCTGGACCTGCCCCAGCTCCTCCTATGCCTTGCGCCAGCACAGGTGAGGCTTGTGAACCTTCGGGATCCTTTGGGGCGCGTGGTGGGCCCAGATGTAGTGCGCGAGGGCTTTCTTGCTGGCGCTAAGGGCTATCTCCCCCAAGGCTGGCGGCCACGAATACTGCTGCCGCAGGAACTTGTGTTGGAGTGAGCGCAACCGTCACTCGGAGGTGTTGCGATGAACGACCGGGAGAGGTTTCTCGCTTGCATGAATTACGAGCCAGTTGACCGGACGCCGTGGTGGGAGCTCTGGTACTGGCGGGAGACGCTAGAGCGCTGGCAGGACGAGGGCTTGCCAGCCGATGTGCATTTGGAGCAGTACTTCGGTGTGGACCGGCGCGACAACGTGGGCGTCAACCTGGGACTGGTGCCAGATTTCCGCGAGGAGACGATTGAGGACACGCCCGAATACCGCATCTATCGCGATCGCAATGGCGTTATCCGGCAAGAGTTCAAGGAGAAAGGGGATCTCACGATGCCGCGCTGGCTGCGCTTCCCGTTACAGACGCATGAGGATTGGGAGCGAGTCTTCAAGCCGCGGCTCAACCCCCGCTCTCCATGCCGCTACCCCTTGCGATGGGAGGAGCTCAAGAAGCTCTGGCGAGAGCGCTACTACCCGCTCTCGATAAGTGCTGGCAGCATTTACGGGTGGTTGCGCAACTGGATGGGGTTTGAGGGGATTTCGCTTGCCCTGTATGACGACCCGGAGTGGGTTCAGGAGATGATGAACTACATCGCGGACTTCGTCGTGCAGACAATTACCCCCGCGCTGGAGCAGGTGGATATTGACTACGCCACGATGTGGGAAGACATGGCCTTCAAGACTGGCCCGCACCTCTCACCGGCGATGTTCCGCCGCTTCATGCTCGAGCCCTATAAGAAGATCACCTCCTGCCTGCGCGAGCATGGAGTGAAGCTCATCTTTGTCGATTGCGACGGCAACCCGGAGGCCCTGGTGCCGCTGTGGCTCGAAGCGGGCGTCAACGGAATTTACCCGCTGGAGAGAGCTGCCGGTGTGGATCCTGTGGAGTGGCGGCGCAAGTTTGGGCGGGAGCTGCGCCTGATCGGGGGCATCGACAAGCGGGCCATGGCTGAGGGGCCGGCAGCGATCGACAAAGAGCTTGAGCATGTGCGCCCGCTCATGGAGGAAGGTGGTTACATACCGTGGTGCGACCACCTGGTGCCGCCAGATGTGCCCTTCCAGCACTACATGTACTACCTCAATCGCATGAAGGAAATGAGCTGGCGGCGCTAGGTGAGCTGGCTGTCGGCCGTTAGGTAGTGCTGTGCCTCTGGGATGGCGGTGGCGATGCAGCAGGTTGTGCGAGCGCGTGAGGGCCTCATCTCCTTGGTCGACGGGCGGGTGCTCGGGTATGCCGAGTACGGGCCAGCTGACGGCTGGCCAATCCTGTACTTTCATGGAACGCCAGGATCGAGGAAGGAAAGGCACCCCAATATGGCGCTTGCGCTGAGCGCTGGTGCACGGGTCGTGGTTGTGGAGCGGCCAGGCTACGGTGTTTCCTCTCCGAAACCGGGCCGCAAGCTCATCGAGTGGCCGCGCGATGTCTCGGCAGTTGCAGATGCGCTGGGCATCGATAGCTTCGCCGTGCTGGGCGTCTCCGGTGGTGGCCCGCATGCCTTGGCGTGTGCGCACGCCCTTAGGGAGCGGGTGTTCGCTGGCGCGGTCGTGAGCAGCCTTGCCCCGGTCGACCGGCCCGGGGGCATGGCAGGGCTCAGCTCACTGGTGCGGCTTGGGCTCTGGATGGGGCGGCACGCTCCCTGGCTTGTGCAGCCATCGCTTTGGCTCGTGGGGAATCCCCGCCGCAGGCCACAGGAGTTCGCTCTGCGTGGCTGGGCCAAGCTTGGCAAGGCGGATCAAGAGGTGCTGCGCCGGCCAGAAGTGGTTGCCCTCATGGTGGAGAACTTCCGTGAGGCGGCTCGCCACGGGCTGCGCGGGTATGCGGACGACGTCTGCATCTTTGGACGACCGTGGGGGTTCGAGCTGGGGGCAATTCACTGCCCCATCTACATTTGGCACGGAGATGACGACCGGATTGCACCGCCACACATGGGCCGATACTTGGCCAGTGCCATTGCTAATTGCCATGCACACTTCATCCCTGGTGCCGGGCATTTCCTGGCCGTTGACTGGCTGCCGGAAGTGCTCGAGAGCCTGCGGCAACACGTCGCATAGCACCGGCATGGGCCTTGACCTTGCAGCCCGGCACCGAGGCTTTAGTGCTTTCGCATCAGTCGGGTAGGGGCACCTCGCGCCCGTAGGTGGCCAGGTGGAAGATGTGCCAGAAGCTTTCCCCGCGCCAGCGCACTGTGAAGGCGTCAACCCGCTCCCCGCCGGGGCCAACCGACTCGGGGCCAGGGGAGCGGCGCTCTATCTCGAGGGTGACAGGAGATGGTGGCGCAAGTGGTGCAACATCGGCAGCGCGGGCTACGGCCTCCTGCACTCTTTCCCTGATAAGCCGCTGGGCGTCTTTTGGGCTGAGGTGGATCGCGCAATTAGTGCCTAGCCCTTCCTTCACGGCGGCCGTGACCATGCCCGGCACCCACGCTTCCGCCTCCCGGCACGCATGCAGGTCGCCGCTGGTGAAGATCCAGGGTATGCCGAGCTCACCGGCAAGGTAGGCTGCAAGCTCCATCTCTCCCACTTCGCGGCCGTTGACGCGGTAGGCGCGGATGCTTGTGCTCATCGTGTGGGCAAGGCACCCGTTCACAGTTTCGCTCATAGGGTGCATGCCCACCTGTACGAGGGCATCGAAGCGGCGGCTGATGCCGACCAACCACATTGGCCGGTTGACGCCGCGGGCAATGCGCACGCCGGGGACAAGGTCCTGGACAAGAATTGTGCGGCCTGCGCCATGGGCATCGTTCACGAGGATCTCCTGCACACCTGCGGCAAAGAGGCCCTCGGCCGCTGCGTTCACCTCGCCTGTGAGCAGGCGCTGCATCTCCAAGCGCTCCTGGACGCCGCGTGCCTCGTCGCGGTACTCCTCGAGGCGCGGGTCCCAGGCATCCACACCGGCTACGCCTTCCAGATCGGTCATGATATAGACGGATCTTATCGGTCTCATCGGTCACCTCCGCCCCTTTACCGCTGCTCTAGGGCACAGTTGTTGGGTGTACCGCAAGTGTGGCCCTTGCGCAAGATGTATTGCCTGCTCGCGAGCGCAGTGGTAATATCCGCGCAGCTGAACCTCAACCTCAGTTTGCCCTGCGAAGGCTTGCTATCCCTGGGCATGGAGGAAGCATGATCACGATCGACCCGGAGCGCGTCGTCGGTCGGATCGACCCCAAGGTCTACGGCATGTTCATCGAGCACCTTGGGCGCTGCATCTACGGCGGAATCTTCGATGAGGGTTCTCCTCGCGCCGATGCGGAGGGCTACCGCATTGACGTGCTGAAGGCCTGTGAGGGCCTGGCACCGCCGATTCTGCGTTGGCCTGGCGGGAACTTTGCCTCGGGCTATCATTGGCAGGATGGCGTTGGGCCGCCGCACGAGCGTCCGCGCCGGTTGGACTTGGCTTGGTTTGCGGAGGAGAGCAATCGCTTTGGCACGGATGAGTTCATTGGGCTCTGCCGTCGCCTGAATTGCGAGCCTTACATTTGCGCTAACGCTGGCACAGGGACAATCGAGGAGGCAGCGGCGTGGGTAGAGTACTGCAACGGGTGGACAAACACCTTTTACGCCAACCTCCGTCGCCGCAACGGCAATAGGGTTCCCTATAACGTCATGTACTGGGGCCTGGGCAATGAGGTATATGGCCACTGGCAGATTGGCCATCAGAGCGCGGAGGACTACGCTAAGAAGGCGCGGGAAATGGCCAAGTTGATGCGCTGGACGGATCCGCGCATAAAGCTCGTTGCATGTGGGCTGGGCGAACGCAGCTGGGACGAGCCGGTGTTGGAGGCGCTGCGCGGGTTAGTGGAGTACCTCTCAGTGCATTGCTATGTGGGGAGCTCGAACTACTATGAGAACGTGAGCAAGGCCACGGTGCTTGAGGACCTGCTAGATAGAACTGAGGCCACCATCGCTGAGGTGTTCGGCGTGGGGGATGCAGCTCAGGCTCCTGTGAAGATTGCAGTGGACGAGTGGAACGTCTGGTATCGCACTCATGGTGGCGAGCGGTTCGCTGCGAGCAAACTGGAGGAGGTTTACGACCTCTCCGATGCGCTTTGTGTGGCGACACTGTTGCATGTTTTGCAGCGGCGGTGCCGCACTGTGGGAATCGCCAACTTGGCGCAGATGGTGAATGTCATCGCGCCCATCTTGGCAGGCGAGAGTGGAGTCGTGCTGCAGAGCATTTACCACCCCTTGTCGTTGCTGCGCCACCACTCGAAGGAGTTTGCGCTGTGCGTGGATGTTCGCTGCGAGGAAATCTCGACGGCGCTCACGGGGTCGCGGCCAGTGCTCTACCTGGATGCGATGGCGACTCGCAGCGAGGACGGCCGGGCGCTTTGCCTTAGTGTTGTGAATAGACACGAGAGTGAGCCTCTGAGGGTGCCGCTTGAGTTCGTTGGTTGCCAGGCTGAGCTGAATGCTGTTTGGGAGGTGAACGGCCCGGACGTACATGCGGCCAACAGTTTGGCTGAACCGCAGCTCGTGACGGCGCGAAAGGCGGAAGGGCTCTCGTTCGACGGTACCTACACGTTTCCCGCACACTCTCATACAATCATGGAGTTTGTGTTGCATTGATGCGAGTGGATAACTGTGACTTGCATACTCATACGACCTATTCGGATGGGCGAAGCCCTGTGGACGACAACGTCCGTGGAGCAGAGGCGGCGGGGCTTGATGCGATAGCGATCGCTGACCACTTGTTCCCGGAGGGCAGCGCTGAATTTGGTGACCGTGGGCGCCTCAGGGAGAGGCTTGCGGAAGTGCAAAGGGCTCGCGCCTGGGCAAGTGTGCGCGTCATCATGGCCGTTGAGGCAACAGCGCTGGACCTGCGTGGGGCCATCTCCGTCGGGCCGGAAGACTTAGCTGGGGTCGAACTTGTGCTTGTCGATCTCAGCAAGCTGACGGCTGGAGTCGGCTTTGCTGTACCGGATGGGCGGCTCCGCCAGCTGGACGCGCTCTTCAGCCTTTACAGCCGCCTGGCGGAGATCCCATGGGTGGATGTGTTGGCTCACCCCTTCAACCTAGGGCGCTTCGGGCTGGACCTCACGCTCTCTGACCTGCCAGAGGGCGCACTGCGCGACCTTGGTCAGCACCTGAAGGCACATGGTGTCGCTTGCGAGCTTATCAGTACGTTTTGGTGGTGGTGGCCGCAGCTCCACCCGGATCAGGTGGCAGAGGAGTATGCGCGTGTCGTCCGGGCATTGGCCGCCGGGGGCGCTTGTTTTACGCTCGCCAGCGATGCGCATGCCAACTGCAGCGTCGGCAACCTGGCGTGGGCACAGCGTGTGGCGAGGCTGGCCGAGTTCGGCCCGGAACAATGGGCGGATCTGGACGCGTTGCTCGCGCGGCACACGGTTGGCACGGCCTCTACGGCATACGGGTGAGTGGCGAGGGCTGCGGACGCCAATGGGAGAGCGCTAGGTAGGGAGGGCTATGGCGCAGCAGGAAGAGCACTTCGGCGTGGTGGTCATTGGTGGTGGCTTGGCAGGGGTGTGCGCAGCCATAGCAGCAGCTCGCCATGGTGCGCGCACGGCACTAGTGCAGGACAGGCCTGTCCTTGGCGGCAACTCCTCGAACGAGGTACGAGTAAGCATCACAGGTGCAAGTGCGGGGCAGCGCAACCCGTTCTGCCGGGAAAGTGGCATCATTGAGGAGCTGCTCATCGAGGACCGCTTTCGTTCTTCCACGCCATACCCGCAGAATGGAGAGCCACGCCCCAACTGGGATTGGCTTCTTCACGAGTGGGTGAGGAGAGAGGAAAACCTCGCGCTGTACCTCAACACTGTGGCGCTCGAGCCCATTGTTGACGAGCAAAGCCGCGCCATCCGAGCTGTGAAGGCCTATCAGATGGGGACAGAGAAGGAACTTGTCCTCTGGGCTGATTTCTTCGTGGATGCGAGCGGCGATGGTGCAATAGCGGCCAAAGCGGGCGCTTCCTTCCGCTACGGGCGAGAGGGCAAGCTGGATCAGGATCGGGAACAGCGTGAATCCTTGGCCCCAATCCGCGGCGACAGGGAAGTGCTCGGCAGTTCGCTCTTGTTTAGCGCTCGCGATGCGGGCCACCCGGTGCGGTTCACCCCGCCGCCCTGGGCCTACGACTATCCGGATGATCAGAGCATGCCCTACCGCGAGCACAGCCATATCCGCGCTGGGTACTGGTGGATCGAATGGGGCGGCAAGCACGATACCATTGCGGACAACGAAGCCATCCGCGACGAGCTGCTCAAGATGCTCTATGGCGTCTGGGACCACATCAAGAACCACGGGCCGCACAAGGCGGAGAACTTGGAACTTGACTGGGTTGGTTCCGTGGTCGGCAAGCGCGAGTCGCGCCGGTTCCTTGGGGATTACGTGCTCTCGCAGCTGGATCTTGAGGAGCAGCGCGAGTACCCGGACACAGTCGCCTACGGTGGCTGGCCGATAGATATGCACCCGGCTGAGGGGCTAAAGGCGAGGGAAATGCCGTGCCTGCAGATCTACACCCCAGGCCCGTACGCAATCCCGCTGCGGTGCCTTTACTCGCGGGATGTGCCTAACCTTTTCCTGGCTGGGCGCAACATCAGTGCCACGCACCTTGCCTTCTGTTCCGCGCGGGTGATGGGCACATGCGCTGTGGAAGGACAGGCTGTGGGCACAGCTGCGGCGTTATGCCTGAAGCTTGGCTGTACGCCACGAGAGCTGGTGCAGAAGCACATTTGGCAGCTGCAACAGGCGCTTCTCAAGGATGACTGCTACCTGCCTGGCGTTCGCAACGAGGATCCTGCGGACCTCGCCCGGCAGGCGAAGGTGACGGAAAGCTCTCACCATGGGCCGCTGCAGATGTTGCGGTACGATCGAATGCTCGCGCTCGACTGTAACCGAGCACAGATGTTCACGGTGAGCGAGCCGTACTTGGAGCGTGTCTCTGTCTGGCTGGGTTCTGAGGCCAAAGAGGACGTGGAGGTGATGGCCACCTTGCACCGAGCACGGCACCTCTTTGACTTTCGGAACGAGGAGGTACTTGCGGCTGCCGTGGCAACCCTACCAGCTGGGAGGCGAGCCTGGGTGGCCTTCCCCTTCGAGGTGCCTGTGGAGCCAGGTGGGGTTTACTGGATATGCCTCCATGAGAACAGGCGCGTCTCCTGGGGCGTTGCTGACGACAACATTCCTGGGGCTGTGCGGGCGGAGTACATGTCCTTTCGGAAGCTTTACTTGCCGCGCCAGGGGTGCCATACGTTCCGGCTTGCGCCTGAATCCTGGCCTTATCGTGGCCAGAACGTGGTGAGCGGCTGTGCGCGGCCGGAGCGAGGGCCGGAGTTTTGGATCAGTAACTCGCAGGAGCGGTTGCCTCAGTGGCTGGAGTTGGAGTGGCCCCAGGAAGTGGAGATCGACACAATCTATCTCACGTTCGATACCAATCTCGATAAGCTTGTCGAGTTTGGGCCAGCGCCGGAGTGCGTGCGGGATTACTCCCTGTACTATCACGATGGGAATGGCTGGCAAGAGATCTTTCGGGAGACCAATAACCATCACCGGCGCCGGCGCCACGAATTTCCACCGGTGCGGACCAGGCGGCTGCGGCTGACAGTTCATGCCACGAACGGCGCCCCGTCGGCGCGCGTCTACGAGGTGCGGGTGTACCGCGAGCAGCAGAGCGCCCAGAACGCTGACGAGCCAGTGGCTGCGGCTGAGGAGGGCGCCGCTCAGGCAGCTGAGTGATGTGAGGCAAATCACGAGGAGGCAAGCTTGATGGCAGAACGAGAAATTGGCTTTGGAGTGGTGGGGCTTGGCATGGGTGCAGGCCATGCGAGGGACATATATGATTTGCCCGGCGCAAGGCTTGTGGCCGTGTGCGATATAGACGAGGAGCGGCTGCACGCCGTTGGCGACCGGTATGGCGCGCGCAAATACCGAGATTATGACCAGATGCTCGAGGACCCGGACGTCGAGGTGGTGAGCATCGCGTTGCCAAGCGGTATGCATGCAGAGGCGGGGATCAAGGCGGCAAGAGCCGGCAAGCACATCGTCGTCGAGAAGCCCATTGACATCGACCTCAGGAAGATCGACGCGCTGATAGAGGCGGCGGACAAGGCTGGCGTGAAGCTCTCCGTGGTCTTTCAGTCGCGTTACCATCCGCTGTTCCGCGCCATCAAGCAGGTGATAGACAGTGGCCGCCTGGGCAAGCTTTACGGTATCCATGCTGATCTGTTCTGGTGGCGGGAGCAGAGTTACTACGAGGATGTGAAGCACGGGAAGTGGAAGGGCACTTGGGCCATGGATGGCGGCGGCTCGCTTGCCAACCAGGGCATCCATACGCTTGACCTCGTCCAGTGGCTTGGCGGGCCGGTCGAATCCGTGATGGGCTACATGGGCGTCTTCGCGCACCAGATTGAGGCCGAGGACAAGGTCTCGGCCGTGTTGCGCTTCCGCAACGGCGCCATCGGCAGCATCAACACAACGACGGCGGCATGGCCGGGTGATGGTGAGACGCTCACAATCCACGGTGAGAATGGCACCATCGCCACAAGCAAGAGCCGCGACGTACTCGAGATCTGGAAGCTGCGCGACGATCTGGATGGTTCGGAAGAGAAGGAAATGCTCTTGCGCTTTGGGCCTGGTGCTGCTGAGAGGCAGGGCGTTTCCTCCGATCCGATGGCCCTGCGGCTGCATGGGCACCAGCCGATCTTCGCCGACATGATTCAGGCCATCCGAGAAAACCGTGACCCGTATATCACCGGGCGCGATGGACGGGTGCCGGTGGAGATAATGCTGGCTATCTACGAATCGTGTCGTACAGGTCGAGCGGTACGGCTGCCGCTTGGTTGAGCACCAGGAGCAGCTCGCAGAGGGGCCCGGAGCCGTCGAGCAGGTAAGGGGTTGGCTATGGATGTTTCTGAGGCTATAAGGAGAAGACGGGCTTACCGATCGCTTACGGCCTTTGCGGTTACAGACGAATTGCTCGTGGACCTGGCAGAACACGTGCGGCTTGCCCCTTCTTGCTTCAACAACCAGCCGTGGCGGTTAGTGTTCTGCCGGGCTCCAGAGCGGCTTGCCAGGCTGCACGAGGCGCTTTCCAGTGGCAATGCTTGGGCCAAGGCCGCACCGCTCGCTGTGGCCATCTGCAGCCAGCGAGACCTCGATTGCAAGACCGGTGGCAGGGACTATTACCTTTTCGATTGTGGGATTGCCGCGGCGTTTCTCGTGCTGCGGGCGACAGAACTCGGCTTGGTGGCACACCCGATCGCTGGGTACGACGAGGCAAAGGCCAAAGAGGCCCTCGGCGTGCCGGCCGACTTGCAGCTCATATCGCTTATATTCGTTGGGCGCAAGAGCGAGTCACTCGGGCAGCTGCTTTCGCCGGCGCAGGCGGCGCGGGAGGCCGAGCGCCCTCCGCGCAAGGAGCTATCTGAGTTCGCGTTCGTTGACCAATTTGGCACGCCGCTCCCCTATGCTCAGATGTGAGGCTATATCGCTCGCTACGATAGTTGCGGTTGCCTTGAGGCACGGTAG
>JAPWUW010000395.1 GCA_028275325.1 Anaerolineae bacterium
TTTGGTGCCTTGGCGACCTTGTGGGTTATGGCGCCGAGCCAGATGAGTGCGTTGAGCTGCTGCGCCAGTACAGGCACGTGGCAGTCGCCGGCAATCATGATTGGGCAGCATTGGGGCGGCTTGATCTGGACGATTTCAACCCCATAGCACGCATATCGGCCGTGTGGACCGGGAAGCGGCTTACTCCTGCCACTCGTGCCTATCTTGAGGCATTGCCGCTGCAGCTCGTCGTTGGGCCATACACGATAGTGCACGGAAGCGTGCGTCACCCGCTGTGGGAGTACATTGACAGTGCAGCAGCGGCCTGGGACAACATGCAGGGTCAAAGCACACCTTTCTGCCTGGTCGGGCACACGCATGTTCCAGCTGTCTACACGGAGCAGAGCGAGAAGCGGACCAGGGAGTTCCTGGTGCAAGGGAGCTCTGTTTCCTTCGCCCTTGGCCAGGGGCGTGCCGTCCTGAACCCAGGCAGTGTGGGGCAGCCACGGGACGGAGATTGGCGCGCTGCCTTTGCTTTGCTCGACACCGAAAAGGCGACATGGACCGTTCACCGCGTGGAGTACCCGGTGGAACAAGCACAGGAACGCATACTCAGAGCGGGCCTACCGGCACAGAACGCTTTCCGCCTGGCGTTCGGCCGCTGATGGCTCTTCCTCAGCGGCGGGCACGAGGCCAAGGGCTCGGCGCAAGAACTGGCCGGTATAGGAAGCCTCAACCCGGGCGACTTCTTCTGGAGTGCCGCAGGCGACAATGTACCCGCCCTCGTCGCCCCCCTCTGGCCCAAGGTCGATGATGTAGTCAGCTGTCTTGATAACGTCCATGTTGTGCTCAATGACGATGACAGTATTCCCAGCGTCCACTAGCCGGTGCAGGACGTTGAGAAGCTTTTGGACATCCGCGAAGTGCAATCCTGTTGTTGGCTCGTCCAGTATATAGATAGTGCGCCCTGTGTCGGCGCGGCCCAACTCTTTGGCGAGCTTGATGCGCTGCGCCTCACCGCCCGAAAGGGTTGTCGCTGGCTGGCCAAGTTTTACGTACTCCATGCCGACATCCTTGAGCGTCTGCAGAATGCGCGCCAGGGCTCGGTGGTGCTGGAAAAACTCCAGCGCCTCAGCAACCTCCATATCCAGCACCTCGGCGATGTTCTTGCCTTTATAACGGATTTGCAGTGTCTCGCGGTTGAAGCGAGCACCTTTGCAGGCATTGCAGGTGACCCATACATCCGGCAGGAAGTGCATCTCCACGCGTTTCGTGCCGTATCCTTGACACTCCTCGCATCGACCTCCCGGAACGTTGAAGGAAAACCTGCCGGGCTTGTAGCCGCGAGCCCTGGCCTCTGGAACCTGCGCGAAAAGACGCCGTATGTGGTCGAAGGCACCCACGTAGGTGGCCGGGTTGGAGCGCGGCGTCCGGCCGATTGGGTCCTGGGTGATGTTGATAACCTTATCGACGTGTTCCAGCCCCTCAATGCCGCGGTGCCGGCCTTCTCGCTTGCGGGCACCGTGCAGCCTGTTGGCCAAGGCTGGGTAAAGGGTTTCGGCAACGAGCGACGACTTGCCGGAGCCGGAGACCCCTGTGACGCAGATGAAGGCACCGACAGGGAACGAGACGTCAATGCCCTTCAGATTGTGATGCCGTGCACCTCGGATCACGATAGCTTTCTGCCCAAGGGGGCGCCGTCCGTTCGGCGCCACCACCTGCAGCTTGCCGCTCAGGTATTGGCCAGTGAGCGAACGTGGTTCGGCCATGATGGCGGGAGGCGGTCCGGCTGCCACGACGTACCCACCCTTGAGGCCCGCACCAGGGCCAAGGTCCACCACGTAATCTGCGGAGAGGATCGTTTCGAGGTCATGCTCGACGACAATGACGGTATTGCCCAGGTCCCGGAGCTGCTCTAGAGTGTCGAGCAAGCGCCGGTTATCCCTCTGATGCAGCCCAATGCTTGGCTCGTCGAGGACGTAAAGGACACCGACCAGGCCGGAGCCTATTTGGCTTGCAAGCCGGATACGTTGGCCTTCTCCGCCCGAAAGGGAGGGAGCAGGCCTGTCGAGCGTGAGATAGTGAAGCCCCACGTTGAGCAGGAAGCGCAACCGCTGCTCTAGCTCCTTGAGGACATCAGCCGCAACTGCCGCCTGTTCCCCCGCGAAGTGCAGGCTTTGGACCCAAGCAAGCGCATCTCGCACCGTGAGCCTGGTGACCTCGACGATTGTCTTGCCAGCCACCGTCACGGCTGCACTCTCAGGTCGCAGGCGCGCCCCGTGGCAAGTCTGGCACAGCTGGCGGCTCATGAACGAAGCATAATAGCGGCGCATGTAGTCGGATTTCGTTTCGCGGTACCGCCGCTCGTACTGTCGGATAATGCCTTCGAATGGGATCCCTTCGCCCCCATACAGTAGGGCTTGCTGACAGGCCGTCGGCAGTTGCCGCCACGGCGTATCGAGGGACTGCCCGAACAGCGACAACACCGACTCAGCGATCCGGGTGCGCCATCCACGGTAGGTGCCGAGGGGCCCCCATGGTCGAATGGCGCCCTCTCTCACGCTGAGGGATTCGTCCACAAAGCGCCTGGGGTCGAATTCCGTCTTGAAGCCAAGGCCATTGCAATCTGGGCACATCCCAAGCGGGCTGTTGAACGAGAACATCGCGGGGGTGAGTGGCGGGAAGCTGATGTTGCAGTAGGGGCAAGCATAGTCCCTGCTCATCAGCAGCTCTCGGCCATCTGCTGTGGCGAAGAGCACGAGCCCTTCCGCAAGTGCCAGAGCCGTTTCGACCG
>JAPWUW010000054.1 GCA_028275325.1 Anaerolineae bacterium
GACTACGTCCTGCTGCGCCGCCAGGCGCCCCTGCCCATAGCCGGAGGTGAGGTGCTGACGCGCCGCCAATCCTTTCAGCCGTGGCTGGAGGCCGGCGCGTTGGACATTGTCCAGCCCGATGTGACAAAGGTGGGCGGCATTGGCGAGGAACGGCGCATTGCCTGGATGGCGCAGGAGCACGGTGCGCGCTTTATCCCCCACGGCTGGAACACGGCTGTGGGGCTTGCCGCCGATTTGCAGCTGGCTTCGGCTTTCCCGGAGACAGATCTCGTGGAGTACCTGCCCGGTTCCCCGTACATAGACGAGCTTGCGGCCGGTGGGTGGTGCCTTGATGACGAGGGGATGCTGGCGATCCCGGATAGGCCTGGCCTTGGGCTGGAGCTGGATTGGGATGCCGTGGCCAAGTACACAGGCGAGCGGGTCTAGGGCGGCAACGCCAAGGGAAGTGATCGGCCAAACCGGGGATAAGCAGATGCTGCTTGAGATCGTAAACCCCTGGTGCCGCGGTGAGAAGTTTGCCCGGTACTTTGTGAGGCACCAGGACCCCGCGCACAAGCGAGAGCAACAGCACGCTTGCTGTCTTGGCGATTAGGTGTGGTATAATGCAGCTAGCTTGGGGATGAAAGGGTTCGACAGGAGAGGCTGCCAGGGAACCGCAGGCCGGAGCGCCCAACTCCGCAACTCTGGGCAAGCCAATAACTGGCGCACAGACTGAGCTTCAGGCACTGCCTCTAGCCGCGTAAGCGGCTGAAGCGGTGCTGTGGCCGCCAGAATAGCGCGGCCAGGTTCTGCAGCAAGCTTCCCCAGGGCGTGCTGCAGGGCGAGGCCAAAGCTGGGGTGCGCGGTTGGCCTTCGCCGGGTGGCAGCCGCAAAGAAACACCGGCTGGCTGGCTGTCACCCCGTCGGTCGGGCGGGCAGCTGGCGAGATCTAAAGGCCGACTAAGCCTGTAGTAAGTTCGCTGGCGAATCTTCTGGACGCGGGTTCGATTCCCGCCATCTCCACCTGGCCCACGGGTTGTGGGCCTTTTTGTTTGCTGGGCGCTTTACTGCTGCTCTGTAGCAGGGCTAGAATCGTGCGAGCGCTTGCCGTGTTGCTCAGCCAGCTTGGGAGGCCAGGAGATGTGGCTCTACGTTAGGGTGCAAGACCCGGAAGCCTATTACCGCGATGGGCCAGATAGCCACGCTGCCAAGGTCAAGGCGCGCCTTGAGGAAGTGTCTGGAGAGCGTTGCCTCATCGTGCCCTACCGAGAATTTGGGCTGAGCGTAGTGGAAGAGCTGCGGCCCACGGCCATTGTCATGAGCGGTTTCGGCGGCAGGTGGCAATCGTACAAGGTGGAATGGTTCCTGGGCATGGACGAGGTGTTGCACGGGGTGGACCTGCCGATTCTTTGCATCTGCGGGAGCCATCAGCTGCTTGGCTTCTCCTTCAGCCTGGATTTGCGCAGCACACCGTTGCTTGAGGATCAGCTCATGCGCAGGCTGCAGCCCGATGAGGACTTCCCGCGGCGCGCTCGCTCCGGACCAGACGAAGAGCTCTCCCACTATTACCTCGCCGATGGCTTTTTTCCTATCTTCAGGGTGGCGGAGGATCCACTCTTTGCTGGCTTGCCGGAGCGCATGATCATGCGCTGCTCCCACTATTGCGAGGTGAAGGAGTTGCCCTCGGGGTTCCAGCTCCTGGCCAGCAGCGGGCACTGCCGGATCGAGGCCATGCGGCATGTCAGCCGGCCTCTCTACGGCATCCAGTTCCACGCCGAAGCCTACGAGGAGCCGTTCCTCGATGGGCGCAAGTTGCTTGCCAACTTCGCCACAATTGTGGAAGGGTTCTGGAGAGGCTCGCGGTAACTCCGCCTGGGCCTGAACGGGGGCGAATGCTGTTGGGCGCTCTTTTCTGGTACATGTGCGCACAACTAAGCTGAGGTTGTTCAAAGGTCGGCGATTGGCGCCGTTCTGAGTATGGCAACCCAGTCGCCCGCTAGCGAATCGAGCGCAAGCAACGCAGGCAAGAGGGTGGTGCTATGACTCCTCGTGAACGCATGTTGATTGCCATGCAGGGCGGCAAGCCAGATCGTGTCCCGGCATGCCCGGACATCTCGAACATGATCCCGTGCCGGCTGACGGGCAAACCCTTCTGGGAGATCTACTACTTTCGCGAGCCGGCTCTCTGGGAGGCCTACATTGAGGCCGTAAGGTATTTTGGGATCGACGGCTGGTTCACTTATGGGGATATGCAGTTTCAGTGGCCGGTGGAGCGCTATGAGGCGATAGAAGAAATGCGCCGGACGGCTGAGAGGATGACAGTGCGCTATCGCGGCCGTCTTGATGGCGCGCGCTACACGTACGAGGTTACCTACTACGTGGCGGACCCGCCAACGACCACCGAGAAGATGGTGAAGGACCTCACGGCCAATTGGGGGCTCCTGGAGAGGCTGTTTGCGCCGCCAGTGGGTTACAACCCGTCGCTTCTGCGCAAGCAACGAGAGGAGTTTGGCGAGCTCGGCATCTTTGGGGTGTCGATTGGCTACCCTGGGTTTCAGGCCTGGTTTGGGCTCTTCCAGGGCGGGGTCGAGAAGCTGACGTATGCCTACTACGACGCGCCAGAGCTGGTCGAAGAGCTGCGCAGGCTCCACGAGCGCATGGTCTGCAAGCAGATGGAGATGATCCTGCAGGAGCGGCCGGATTTTGTCCTTCTTGGGGGTTCCGGCACGTTGACGCTGCAATCTCCAGCGATTGCGCGCGCCCTGTCGCTGCCGACGATACAGAAACTCACGCGCCTGGCCAAGGAGGCCAGTGTGCCGACAATGCTTCACTCCTGCGGCAAGGAGCGCGAGCTGGTGAAGTGGTGCGCGCAGGAAACGGAGCTGGACTGCATCAACCCCTTGGAGCCGCCGCCGATGGGCGATTGCGAGCTCAGCGAGATAAAGAGGGAGTTCGGCGGGCGGCTTGCCCTGATGGGCAACCTGCATACCACGGACGTGATGCTCTTTGGAACGCCAGAAGATGTGGAGCGTGCGGCCAAGAAGGCTATAGACGATGCTGCCGAGGGCGGTGGCTTTATCCTCTCTACCGGCGATCAGTGCGGCCGCGACACGCCAGACGAGAACATCCGGCGGCTAGTGCAAGTGGCAGAGAGTTATGGCCGCTACTGATGCAGATCCTCGTTGCTGAAGGTAATGTCAGCTGATAATATTGATGTGAAGAAGAGGCCTCGCGCTGCGCCTCTGAAGGTACACGAGTGATATTCCTGAGGAGGAGGTGAAACGGTGGCTGCTTTGCGGGTTGGTAGCGAGGTGTACTGTACAGATGGCCTAGCTGGAAGCCTTGCGCAGGTGGTATTGGATCGCCACACCAAACAGGTAAGCCACTTGATCGTACAGGGGAAGCAGCCTGGGGCGCTCTACGTCGTGCCGATGGAGCTTGTGGAGAGCTGGGATGCACAATCGGTGCGGCTGCGGCTTCGCCTGGAGGAGCTCAGTGCGGAACGTGCTTTCCGGGCGGCGGATTTCTCCTCGGGCGATGAGGTGGCCAAGGGCACCGAGTACAGCCAGGGGCAGACGCTCGTGTGGGAGAAGCGGTACGGAGAAGTGGGGGGCTCGGTGCCCGAGGTGGCTGGCCTGGTGGCTGAGAAGATCGTGCCGGCCAGGATCGCGATCGGCAGGGGCACCCGTGTCTACTGCCTGGATGGGCCGCTTGGCATCGTTGACCATGTTCTGCTCAAACCCAGTAACGGCGAGGTGACTCATATCGTCGTGCGGCGTGGTGCCTTCCTTGCACACGCCATCGTTGTCCCCGTGGAGTTGGTGCACACCGTGGATGAGACGGGCGTCTATATTGACGCTCGCCGGGAGACGCTCCTGCACTTGCCGACCTTCAGCCCGCGGCCCGATGAGGCCATTCTCGCTGAAGTGCGGGAGTGGTTGCGCAAGGTGGGCGATGAGCTGCGCGATGTGGAGATTTCGGTGAGCCAGGGGCTCGTGAGGCTGAGCGGTACGGTGCGCGATGTTCGCGCCAAGAGGCTGGCGGAAAGCATCGCGCGGCAGGTGGAGGGCGTTGTGGGGGTGGACAATGCCCTCACCGTGGATGCTGCCATCGCGGCACAGGTGATCTCGGCGCTGGCACAGGACCCGCGCACGCGCCTGGCGAGCATCGAGGTCAGCTGCGACCGCGGGGTGGTGACGCTGCGCGGCTCCGTGGATACGGCTGAAGAGCGCAAGGCTGCCGAGGAGATTGCGCGCAGGACGCCTGGGGTGCTCCTCGTGGTCAATGAGATCGAGATTCTGCCAAACCGGGAGCTGCCGATCCCACCCTATGTGCTCCAATACCTTCCTTTGACCGAGAAACAGCGCTGATTGCAGGCTGTCCCTGAATTGGCTTGCGAGGGCGCAGGGTTCTCCCTACGCCCTCGAGGCTTTCTTGCAGCTCTTGCCCCTACAAGGACCGGCCGACGCGGTTGACTTGTCGCCAAGTGGCGGGCGTGCGCAAGTTGCGGTAACCTTCTTGCCCGGGGAGGAGAGGGCGGTGCTCCACTTGCAGGAAGCGGGCACTATCCTTTACGGTCGCTACCGTGTCACGGAGCTGGTCGCTCGCGGCGGGATGGGCGCTGTTTACCGGGCTGAAGACCTGCGGTTGCCCGGGCGTGAATGCGCGCTCAAGGAGATTCTCCTCTATGGGGAAGCGGATGAGGATGCGGATGAAGCGCGCGAGCAGTTCTATCGCGAGGCGAGCGTCCTTGCCAGGCTCGACCACCCGAATTTGCCCAAAGTCTCGGATTATTTTTCAGAGGGTGGGCGGGATTACCTTGTCATGGATTTCGTGCCCGGCCCCTCATTGCAGGAGCTTGTCGATGAGGCAAACGCCGCCGGGGTGCATTTGCCTGAGGAGCAGGTGCTGCAGTGGGCCAGGCAGCTGTGCAATGCGCTTGAGTACCTGCACGGGCAGGAGCCGCCAATCCTGCACCGGGACATAAAGCCGGCGAATATCCGGCTTACGGCTGCTGGGGTCGTGAAGCTCGTGGATTTTGGGCTGGTGAAGCTCTTGCGGCCGGAAGAGACGCGCACGATAACGGTGGTACACGGGCGCGGCACAGCTCCCTATACCCCCTTTGAGCAGTATGGTGGGGACTCCCAACACACGGACCAGCGCTCCGACATTTATGCTCTGGGAGCGACGCTCTATCACCTCCTCACAGGTCAGCCACCACCCTCGGCCAGGGAGCGCTTCTTGCGGCCGGGGTGCCTTGCGCCGCCTCAGGAGCTGAACCCGCGGCTCTCCAGCCGGGTGGACAGGGCAGTGCTTTGGGCCATGGCCATGCACCCTGAAGCGAGGCCGCGCAACGTCGCTGAGTTCCGGGCGGCTCTATTGGGCGAGAAGCCGCTGCCAGAGGCGCATTTCCGGGCGCTTGACCCTGTGGAAGCCATGGTGGCGGGCTCGCCATGGCAGGAAAGCTGGTTTGCAGCACTGCAGGCCAACCTGCCCCTTATCGGGCTGGTGCTGGCGCTTCTTGCGCTGGCAGTGCACCTCAGTGCCTGAGTGAGCCGTAGTGGCTCTGCGCTGGCGCGGTGCTACCCTCTAACGAAGGAGCGGGGAAGTGGCGGCTGTGCCAGCGATGGAGGGCCTGGCTCACCTCTTTCAAGGTGCTGGGTGCAAGCCTTGCCTTGAGCTCATCGCGGCGGCAAGCGCCGTAGCGCTGGCCGTGACGACTGTAGCCCATTGTGGCGGTGCGGGTTCGGCCGCGCGCAGGAAGGCAAGCAGGCAGTAGGCAGCCAAGCCGCTTGCTGCTCCAAGAAGGCAGATGCGCAGCCTTTTGGCGCGTGGCAAGGGGCGGCGCCACCAGGCCGGTGCTGCTAATGCCTCCGCAATGGCGATGCCACCCAGCCCCCAGTAGAAGCGCTCTTGCAAGGAGCCCAGTCGCAAGAGAGCTCCGCTGCTGACCGCTGATGGTTGCTGCCCTGACTGCGGAGGCACAGCTGGCTGCCCCGGCTCCGCAGTCGCGGTGGGAGTGCGGGTCGGCCGAGGGGTGGCGGTTGGCGGCAGGATGGTGGCGATGAGGGCGGGCTCATCGCCACGGATGGTGATGACAAGTGTGGTGGAGCTCGCCCCGCTCGGCGTGCTGGCGGTGATCTCCAGGCGGCCGGTGCGCTCGAGCACTATGGTCGTCTCGGCAATGCCGTTCACGGTGGTCACAGTTTGTCTGGGCAGTTCGAGGCTTTCCGCCGGGTAATAGAGGCGAAAGCTCACTGGGGTCCCATCGGGCACAAGGTTGCCGTTGCGGTCCTTGATGGCGCTGGTGCGGACCGTGATGCTGCTGCCTGCTCTGACGATTGGGCCTTCCTCAGACCCTTGGGGGGTCTGGATGGCAAGCCCGATGACCTGGGAGGGATCTGGCTCAAGCATGGCAATGAGCTCGTAGTTTATGGCTGCCACGTCCACGGGTGGTTTGCCGCTGGGAGTGAGCTCGCGGTACAGGGCCCGAGCTGCTGCCTCGATGAAGGGCTTGGTCTTGCTGTAGAGAGCGTAGTAAGCGGTCAGCTTGCTGACTTCTGTGGCGTCGAGGAAACAAGGCGCGTGCAGGGCGAAGACGACAATGTGCTTGCCGCGTATGAGCTCAGGGCGCTGTTTGAGCAGGAGCTTCAGCGCGTCAGAGGCAGGCGCAGAGACAGGGTCGACATCCTGCATGAGGAAGACAAGCCAGTTTGCCTGCTGAAGGCGAGAGCGCAGCATTCTCTGCATGGCATTGAGGTACTTGCCGGCTGCTTCCCCCTCGAGCAAGTCCTTAAGGGCAGCGAAAGAACTGCTGCGCACGTTGATGCCTAGTGCTTGGGCGCTGCCCACCGGGCCATATAGGCGCAGGATGGCATCTTCCAGGGCACGCTCGAGCGGATAGGAGGACGCCTGGCCGCCGGGGCTTTCGACGGCAGAGCGGCTGTCCGTGATGATGAGGATGCGCTCGTCGCGCCCCGGTGGCGCTGGCAAGCGCTCGTTGAGCTCCCGCGGATCCGGGTACAGCAAGGTGAGGGCACTCTGGGCAACAGCGGTCACGAGGGCTGTGGCCGCCTGCTCATCCGGAGGGCCTGGATAGTCCAGGACTGAGGCCAACTCAAACCCGGGGTAGAGGCGCCACTTGGCGCGCAGTATGCGCCGGACCGATTCGTCAACGCGAGCTCGGAAAGCGGCATCCTCCTTGTAGCGGGCGACGAAGAAGCCGATGGTATCGCGCACGTTATTGAGGTGGGATTGCCAATCCCCTGCCAGGGAGAAGGCATCGAGGAAGAGAACATCGTTGCCGGCCATGAAGGCCTCAAGGGCAATGCTCCGATGCGGGAAGCTCTGCAGCTCAGGGTCGTAGAACCGCTGGACGGCATGCGCGCCGAGAGGGCCACTGACGAGGAGGCCGTTTTCGCGCCAAGCAGCAAGCTCCGGCTCTCGCATGAGGGCGGCCATGCCCTCGGCATCGAGGCCAATGGGGCGGGTTAGCTGGCGGATATTGCCCTGCAGCCCGCGGAAACGTATGAATGGGCTCGTCATCATGCCATCTGTAACGGCGGCTGGCTCGGGCGCCTTGGCCGCAGTGACAGCAAAGAAGGGGACAAGCTCGATGCGCCGCAGCTCCTCGAGGCCCTTCTGGATGGTGGCCACCTCCTCAGTCGCGCGGCGGTCGCTTGAGCCCAAGCCGGGGAAGTGCTTGGCGATCGTGAGGACACGCCGCTGGCTGCCCTGGTGGACGCCCGCGATGTAGGCTGCGCCCAGCTTGCCAACCCAGAACGGATCGCTGCCGAAGGAGCGCACCCCGACCTCTGGCGGCAGCGCTGTGCTGGTACGCTGGATGACATCCAGGCTGGGGCCGAGGAGCATATTGGCTCCCACACAGGCAAGTTGTGCCCCCACAAGCGCGCCTACCTGCTCTGCAAGGTCGGCCCGCCAGGTTGCGCCGATGGCCATGGCGCTAGGGAGGGGCGTGAGGCCATTGCGCAGCGCCGTGTATGGGTAGCCATCCCCATCCTGCTGCACAGCGATGAAAAGCGGGATGGAGTGGATCTTCTCCGGCAGTTCCGGCGGCGCTATAGTTGGTGCCGCTGTTGGGCTTGGTGTCGGCGTGGGGGCCGGCGGAACGGGCGCGTAGGCAAGTGCCTGCAATGCCTGCGACAGCGCCTGCACCTGCGGGACGACGGGCTCGTCGTTGCTGAAGTTGCCATTGGCTGGGCTGAGGTAGACGCCCCCTATGCGGTAGCGCTGGACGAGCTCAGCAACCGCTGAGCCCTGTGCGGCGTTGAGGCCCGGGAACGACACAAGAAAGAGCTGCCCCACCTTCTCCAGCGGCGAGAGCTCGGCAAGGAGCAGCTCGACAGGATCCGGGGCTCCCTGAACCGAAACGGCCGGCTGGAGGATGCCCAGAAGAAGGGTGACGATGACCAAAACTGAAAGCGATCGACGGCAGCGCCTCATAGCAAGGGCAAGTATAGCATGCCGCTCCTGGCGGGGCAGGCTTTTGCCCACCCGGCTTGGGCTTTATCCGGACGGCGCAAGCACCAGATGGGGCGAAGCCACGCCGCCGCGCGGCTGCAACCCCCAAGAGGGCGCTAGCGCCGCCAGGGAGGGCTTTCGCCCTCCGGCTGGGCGATCCTGCCGTACGTTTCTGGCCGGCGCAGGCCAAGGTAAGCGTGCTTGAGGGTCGGGAAGCGCTCCTTGAGCTCGCCGGTGTACCAGGTATCGTAGCCGGCATCCAGGTCAACTTCAGCAAGCGCTACGCCGGGCCGGTGGGAGGTATCGGCGAGGGTGCGGCCGTAAGGGTCGACAATGCGCGAGTGCCCCATGGAGCGGCCAGCCAGGAAGGGTTGAGCCACAAAATGGGAGGACACGAAGTAGACCTGGTTGTCGATGGCGCGGGCATTCACTATGGATTCAATGTGGTCGCCCGTGTAATCGAGGCACTGTGTTGGCCAGAGCAGGACATCAGCTCCCTCCAGGGCGTAGATGCGCCACATTTCTGGGAAGTGGATGTCCATGCAGATGCCGATGGCGACGCGGCCGAAATCGCAGGCAAACACGGGGTAACCCAGGTCTCCTGGGTCGACCTCAGCTTCCTCGCCGGGGGCAAGGTGCATCTTGCGGTACTTGCCGAGCAGCTCTCCCTGCCGGCCTATGAGCACAGCTGTGTTGTAAATGCGGTCGCCGGCGCTCTCGCGCTGGCTGTAGGCCACGTAGAGGCGGTTGGCGCGGGCGCGCTCGGCAAAGCGCTCGTAGGTTTGCCCACCCGGAATCGGTTCCGGCAGATCGGCGAGCCGCTCCGGCAGGCACCCGACCACATCCGGCTCTTCCGGCAGTAGAACGAGGTCGGCACCAGCACGGCCAGCCGCATCTATGGCCTCCAGGCAGCGCGCGATGCAGCGGCTGGGAAAGCTTGGGGTGTCATCGACAAGGATGCTGGCTGTGGCAAGACGGACGGCTCTCATTGGCCTTTGGCCTCCACTTTGAGCGTCACGGGCTGAGCAAGTTCGACTGTGGCGCGAAGAAGCCCTGGCCGCACGAGAAGGGCAGGGCAAGCGTGCCCGTTCACGACGACGCGCGGGGAGCGTTGCAAGGCCGCGGGCACAGTGATGTCGAGCGTGAGCTCGCGGTGGCGCACTGGCGCTGGCAAGTCCTCAAGCCGCAGGCCAAACACGGCGGCGTCCTGAGCAGGCAGCGGCTCCACGCTGAGGCGTTGTCGGCAGAGGATGTAATCGACCACTTCCTCAACTGTGGCCACCCAGACCTCCTCGCCGCCAAGCGCGAGGACGGCCTCAAGCCGGGCGCGATGCTCGTGGATATAGACGTCCTTGCTCTCGTGCGGGATGTTGGGAGAAGGGCAGTGGCAGTAATCGATCACCCAGCCGCTGGCCTCCCTGGCCTGCAGCAGGCGGCGATAGGGGTCGAAGCCAGAGAAAAGCGGCCCGAAGCCCCGGTGGAGATTGCTCGCCCGATTGAGGAACCACAGGTCCGGCTCCGGCAGGTTGATGTCGTCGGTTACGGAGAGGGCGCAGAGGTAGCCCGCGTCCTTGAGGGCGTCGATGATAACTGGCTTCATGTTGCTGTTGTCGCCAGGGGCAGTATAGGTCACGACGCGCGCGCCAATTGCTTCCTCGAGCACTTCTTTGGCGCGGCGCACCTCAAGCTCAAGGTCCGCGGCAACATCACCATGAGACCAGGAATGGCTGCCAACACCCCAGCCCATAGCCAGAAGCTGCCGCAGCTCTTGAGCGTTCATGTGCCTGTAGCCATTGTAGCTTGAGGAGCCGATCTGGCGCACCTTGCCGATGTGGCCCACGACCACTTCCACATGGCCGGGAATGCCAAGCTCCTCATGGAGCGGCACAGTGTGCGCAAAGAGCTCCGCCAGGGCCTCGTCGTAAGTGACGGTGTAGGCCCAGCGCTTGCCGTGCTTCCACGTGCAGGGCCTGATGGTCACGGACATGTAATCTCCACACTCCTTTATACTGCTGGACATAACCTAGCTATGCGCCCACACAGCTGCCGTCGGTGAGCATGAGGCGCAGCTCGTTTGCATCAGGCAGCAGCACACACTGCACGATAATGCCTTCAGGCCCTGTTGCGCTCGGCGACGGCGCGCACGATCTCGGCGGCGCGCTCACAATCTGCTGCGGTGTATTTCTCGCAGAAGGTGCTCCAGCGGATGAAGTTCTCAAGGAAGGCCTTGGCGTTCGGGCAGGTTTCGGCGCTGTAAGAGTAGCTGCGGCTTGCAGGCGGCGTGGAGAAGGGGTACTCCTTGGCGGCAGCCTGCCGCTGCAGGAAGGTGCAGGCCGCAGGCATGAGGTAGTACTTGCCCAGCCCCGCGCCGGGGATGCCCTCCTCGGCCACCTGCCGGGCGAACTCCTCGGCGTCGATGCGGAACTGCTGCGGCTCGATGCTGAACCCCGCCATCCAGCAAGAGTAGACGTCCATGTAGTCCGGTATGGGCAGCGGCCTGATGCCCGGTATCTCTGCCAGGAGCTTGTTGAGGTAGCGGATCATGCGGTCCCTCTGGGCCACCTGTTCGTCCACGATCTCCAGTTGAGCCAGGCAGATGGCGGCAGTGCACTGGGGCATGCGGTAGGCATAGCCGCGTTCCACGTGCGCCCGTCCGAAGTGCGGCACCATTTGGGCGCCTCGGCTCTGGCCGATGAAGCGGATGCGCTCCGCGAGCTCGTCATCGTCGGTGACGACACAGCCACCTGTGTCGGAGCCCATGGTCTTCTCGGGGTCAAAGGAGAAGGCACCGGCTTTGGCAAGGGTGCCGGCGAGGCGGCCTTTGTAGCGGCCCAGGACTGCCTGGCAACAATCCTCGTAGACGATGAGGCCGTGCTTGGCCGCAAGGTCGTTGATGGGATCCATATCGCAGATGATGCCCGTCTTGTGCACGACGAGTATGGCCCGGGTGCGGTCGGTTATGAGCGGTTCGATGGTGGCGGCGCTCAGGTTTGGGCTGCCCGGATCCGTATCGGCGAAGACGGGTATGTAGTTCTCGCTGCACAGGCCCTGGATGGTGCCGTAGTCGGTGATGGGGCTCACAATGATTTCGTCCCCAGGCGCGAAATTGAAGGCCGCCGCCAGGGCAGCCAGGGCGGGGGTGCAGCCGGGGGTAGCGATGCAGTGCTTGACCCCCAGCTTATCGGCGAAGGCGCGCTCGAAGCGGCCGACCATATCGGCCGTGAGGCCCGAATCCACGACTTCCTGCAGGTACTTCATGGCATTCGGGCCGATTGTGCGGGGGAACGGGTTGGGCAAGGCACCCTTGTGCCCGGCAAGGGCAGCTGCCCCATACAGGGCGCGCGTTCCAGTTGGGTTAGGCTGCTGTGGGCTCATGCCAAATCCCTCCTAGGCATAACCAGCGCTTGTCGTATTTTGTGTGCTGAGCCGGCGCGAGCCATCGTACGGCCGGCAGCGGTATGTGTCCACCGCGTCGATCATGGCGCGGACATTCTCCTCCCGCAAGTAGTCAGTGATGCTGTTGGAACTGGAGATGAGGTAGCCGCCTCCAGGGGCGAGGCGTTCTACAGCGCGGTGCAGCCATTGGGGGAGCCGAAGCGTCTGTGCTGCAGAGGTGCGCATTTGGGCTGGTTCGGGTCATGCAGGAGCGCCGTGGGATCGTTAGGTGCGAATAAGAAGGTAGTGAACAAGCTGGTGCTGATCAGGGGTGGCTGGACGGTGATGCCACTACTAGCCCGTGATGGCTGTGGTGAGACTTCGGTCGTGCGAGGGACTGGCATAGCTGCGGTGAAAGCCCCGCCAGAGCCACTGATGGAGTTTTTCAGACTCCTGGCTTCTGTCTTGCACTGACGCCAGCGGTGGTAGAGCCTGCAACGATACGTCACTCGACTGGTCACTGGCACTGGTGGCAGCAACTGCGGCACCACGGTTGTCGCGGCAGCCAGCAACACTAGCCAGTGCTTGCAGCACCTGTGGCGAGGTTCCCCTTGGGAGGAACTGGCTGTGGGCGAGGGGCGAGTAGGCTTGCTAGCCAAAACGAGCTCTCAGAGACAGGTCGTTATTGTCGAGCTTCTCAACCAGGAAAAGCATTGCGCAAAGAGCACGGCAGGGCTGGGCCTGCCCGAAGAGGTGATGGCCGCTCCCCGGCTGCTGCGGCCCTCGGGCCAGAGGAGAGGGCCAGCCCAAGAAGGGCGCCTTGCCCCTCTCCGCGGGGCTGAAGACTTGATCAGAGCCCATGTAGAGAGCTGGCTGTCAGCGGAGTGGCCCCGGCGTGGGGGAGCCGGTGGCAGGACGTGCCGTTATAGCAATCTCCCTGTCGATGGTGCTGTGAGGCGGGTGGTGAGGGCGCCCCACTGAGCGGTTCCGCGGGCATGATATCGGAAAAGTGCAAGACGACTCCCGGGGCTAACGTTGAGCTCATTTCTACAGGCATTTGGGCTCAGCTATGGTCGTCACAGCTCCCGCGCGCTGCAAGGGCTACGCTGAGCCGCCAGCGGCGGAGCAGGCTGGTCCCTCCCCAGGGTCATCATGAGCTTCGCAGCTG
>JAPWUW010000396.1 GCA_028275325.1 Anaerolineae bacterium
TCCGCCCTGCCCTGGCCCAGGCAAGCAGAGGTTCGCCAGTCTTTGAGGACTGAGCTCCTTCCGGCGCTGACCCGCGGCGCCCTCTGGTTGCTGCCCTGTGGGTCGTCGCTGATACGCCGCGCCTGGCTCATCCAGCCACCAGCGTCAGACCAGCCGCGCAGCCAGATATCGGTGTTCCCGGACCGATCGTCCTGCCACACGACGTAGAAGTTTCCCTCCGGGCCAGCCGCAACGTCCGGCGCCAGGCAGTTCACGCCGGGGTTCCCACCGATGACGAAGTTGGCACCATCGGGAACCAGCACCCCACCTATTACGGCATACCACCGCCCGAAGATGCGGTACCTGCCATCGGGGTTCTCGCGTGGGTCCCTGCGGTTGTCCTGCCAGACCACCAGGATTCGGTCGCCTGCCGGGCTGATGGCCACCGCTGGCCGGCGCTGGTCCGCCTCGCCGATGGCATCGTCGTTCACCCTGAGATTGGGCGTGTGCCAGGTATCGCCATGATCGCTGGACCAAGTAAGGTAGATGTCCCAGTCGGTGAGGCCGCTGTTGCGCCGATCCTGCCAGACCGCCACCACCAGCCCGTCATTAGCGGCCAGCCTGACCCACTCCTGCGGCCTGCCGCTCTCATCGTCGTTCAGCCGCGTGTCCAGAGAAACCATGTTGTAGTCCGGGGACTCCGGATCGCGCAGGCCCCACTTGGCTGGCGGCTCCTCGAAGTAGCCCAGGGTCAAAGCGGCATCGCCGACCGTCAGCGCCTGCCCGCTCATCTGGCCCCTGGAGCTATCCAGCGACCCAGTGGGAACCGGCACGATGGCCAGGCTGGAGGCGGGCCCGCGCACGAAATCAGCATTGTCCTTGGCGACGATCATGTTGGGGTAGCGCACCTCAACCGGATGGGGCCCGAAGGCATTATCCCTTTCGCCCGCGGCGCCGCCCTCGTACACATTGCCCGTGGGCAGGTCGAGCTCCGCTATATCCACCACGGCGTACAAGTCGTGCACACCCGAAGGGTCGCGCCGTGCGGCAGGGGTAGCGGTGGGGGAAGGCACTGCGCCTGAGGACGAGGGCGCGCATTGAATCCCGAGGCTCGAGCCCTGCTCTTCCGGCCTGGGAAACCTGCAGGTGAAGCTCACCACGTAGCTTGCGCCGGGAGGGAGCCAACTTGCCTGCACGCCTGCGCTTGCGGCTGGGGGGAAGGCCGGCATGCTGAGCAGGTCCTCGGCGCTGGGGACCGGCGGATCGACGAAGAGGTCCACCCAGAAGTTCGCCGGCTTGCCATCTCTATTGGTGGGGTGGCCAGTGCCGCGGTTGGCGACGGTAACGAGCACCGTGAACTCGCTGCCGACCAACGGCACGCTTGGCTGCACCTCGATTCTTTCGATGACCAAGTTGGCGTACTCACTTCCCATTGGGCCCAGGGGCCCCTCGCCTTGGGGGCTGCCTGGGATGGATGTGGGCATGGGGCGCTGGGCTGGCCTCTCCGCTCTCGCCTGCTTTGCACCAGCAAACACCAGCAGCGACCAGAACAGCGCCACCGAAAGGAGAAGAAGGCGGGTCAACTTTGAGCTGTGCGGCATAAACTCCGCTGCCACTCCTTTGGTTCCTACGGGCATAACTCCAGGCGCCTTCTCAGGGCTGCCCGCAACCCCGCGGGCAGCTGGGCGACAGAGTTTTGACCCATGTCAGAACGCGCAGTCGGCATAGAACCTGAGCCCCGGCCCCCGCGAGTACCCTCCCGCAGCCAGTATGTGCTTCATGAAGCTGGGCCTCAGTAAGCGCCGCGTAAACAAGGCGTAAACCGGGCGTAAAAAAGGCACTTGTGCCTGCAAGCTCACAGCACGCCATTGCACGCGCTTCCTGGTTCCCTACGGCTTCCCTTGTGCAAGCTAGGTGCCAGCGGGTAGGAACTTTCCAGTTCTCTCAGCCTGAGGCGCTTTCGGGCCGGAGGCGGCGTCATGCAGGGGGTTGAGCGGGTTGCAGCTTGCTCGGCGTTTTGGCCACAGTACTGGATCCGAGGCGCGGGCAAGGGCCGAAGGTTTACGGCCGTGCGGCCGAGAACCCGGCGAGACCTGAGCCTCCTTATCGGCCAACCACCATGAACCCCGGCAAGCCCTCGAGGTGTGCCGCCGCTCTTGCCCAGTGGCAGCATTGCGGTATAATGCAAGTGACCTCGCTGGTTAGTGTTTCGCAGCCTCGCGGTACATTTCGGCGCTATGCCCGTGGATAGCAGCCGCTTTTGCAGCCTAGGAGTGACACAGGCGGCAGCGAGATTGGCTACGGTGAATAGTTCTCCTTTGTCTCAGCCCAGTGGCTCGCGTAGCGGCTCGCACCCAAGTGGGAATTGCAAATGAGAGCGGGGCGATGGGCAGCCCGGCGCTGAGAGGTCGCTGACCAGCAACACTTCTTTTGGCACGGAGCTGTAGCAGTGGACATTGCACAACTGGAGAGCATGACCCTCACCGAGCTACGCAGCTTAGCGCGGGAGTTCGGCATCACGCGCTACTCGCGCAAGAAAAAGGACGAGCTTGTCTTGGAGCTGCTCAAGGCCAACGCCGAAAGGCAAGGCCTAGCATTTGGCGGTGGGATCCTTGAAATAGTCCAAGATGGCATGGGGTTCCTCCGCTCCCGCAAACTCCTCCCGAGCCCGGAGGACATCTACGTTTCTCAGTCGCAGATTCGCAGGTTTGGCCTGCGCACGGGCGATCTGGTGGTGGGGCAGATTCGGCCGCCAAAGGAAACGGAGAAGTACTACGGC
>JAPWUW010000397.1 GCA_028275325.1 Anaerolineae bacterium
TTCTACTATCGTCTGTACATGAGCCAGTTCCAGGGCCTGCCAGCTGAAATGCTGGCTGCTTCCTCACCCAGCGCCTGAAGCGGGAGCGCGCATTCTGGCCAGTAGTTCCTGCTTGAGGTTCCATAGCCTTTCGCTCAGGGAGACGTGATAGACGTGCGGGTTGACGATGCGCCGCACGCCAGCATCCAGCCGCTCCAGGTCGGCAAGCCTCTGCGCGCGCATCTCCTCCAGAGAGGGTAGCTCGTAGATGAGCTCGCCCTCGCGCAGGATCGGCACGAGGAGCTGCTCCATGCCGCTTATTTCCTCGCGCCGCAGCCGGCGCAGCTTGGTGTGGTCCATCGGGTGCCGCAGCACAAGCTCCGGCGCCTGGGTTGGGTCCTCCTCTGCCAGGCAGAGCAGGTCTGCAGTCGCCTGCCCGCGGGAATCGTACAGCCGCCAGACGGCCTTGTGGCCGGGGTTGGGCGTCTTCTCGGGCGTTTCAGAGATCTTGATGGCGGGCACCCACGCGCCATTGTGCTCCACAGCCACAAGCTTGTAGACACCGTTGAGCGCAGCCGCCCCCTCGGAGGTGATGAGCCTTGTGCCGACGCCGTAGACGAGCCTGCCGATGACGCTCTCGGGCTCCACCCCTGCCCGGGTGGCCTCGTCTTCAATTTGCGTCAGTATCTGCCAGATCACAAGCTCATCCAGCTCGTTGGAGAGCACGATTGCCGCATCGCGGAAGCCTGCCTGATCGAGCATCTTGGCGGCCTGGACGGCAAGGTAAGCGAGATCGCCCGAATCGAGGCGAATGCCCAGGGGCCTGTGCCCCTTGCGCCGCAGTTCCTCGAACACCTTTATGGCGTTTGGAAGGCCGCTCTCCAGCGTGTTGACAGTATCCACGAGCAGCAGGCAATCGTCGGGGTAGACCTCGGCGAAGGCACGGAAGGCATCGAGCTCGCTTTCCCCGAGGCTGATGAAGACCTGCACCATGCTGTGGGCATGCGTGCCCTTGGGCGGCAGGCCAACGAGCTGCGAGAGCGCCACATTGGAGGTGAAATCCGCCCCGCCGATGAGCGCCGCCCGTGCCCCGGCATTGGCGGCAGCGCCCTGAGCCCGGCGCAGGCCGAACTCCAGCAGTGGCCGTCCGCGGCCGCTCTCGCGAATGCGGCAAGCCTTTGTCGCCACGAGCGTCTGGTAGTTGAGGTGGTTGAGCAGCGGTGTCTCCAGTATCTGGGCCATGGCCAGCGGCCCCTGCACCACGGTGAGCGGCACATGCGGGTGGACAATGCGCCCCTCGGGTATGGCCCAGAGGCTGAGCCCGGCCCAATCGCCATGGCGCTCAAGCCAGCGGAGGAACCCCTCCTGGAAGAGTGGCCGGCCCGTCACGCCGCGCAGGGAACGCAGGTATTCCAGGTCCTCCTGCCGAAAGCGCGCCCTGCTCATCCACTGCAGGAGCGATTCGAGCCCGGCATTGACGCAGTAGCCAGCCTGATGGGCACCATAGTTCGGGTAACTGCGGAAGAAGTGGTCAAACTGCGCCTTTCTCTCGTGCAGGCCCGTGCAATAGTACACCTGGGCCATCGTGAGCTGGTAGAGATCAGTGTAGAGGATCCCTGTGGCCGCCTCAATGACGGAAGCGCCGCATCCCCTTGCCACGCTGCCCTCCTGAACTCGCCAGCCCGCAGCCCCTCAAGCCGGCCGCGCCACTGGCGCTAGCGCCCTCTGGCTGCGCCACCAGGCCCTCGGCAGCCGGCGCACCTTCCCCCAGAGGCTGACGTAGGCGCGCTTGCTGAAGACATCGCCGCCCTGCTTTTCGATCTCATGCAGGATGGCGCGGTAGAGCTCGGCAGCTGCTGCCACGGCAAGCCGCCCATCCCGGCCCAGCAAGGCCACCCCGGGCATCGCCAGGTCATAGAGGCACCTCGCCCGCCCAATCTGAAACGCGAGGAACTCCCGCCAGCGGGAATCCGCTCGCCCCACAGCGATGTCCTCCTCCGAAAGGCCAAACTCGCTGAGTTCTTCCAGCGGCAGGTACAGCCGGCCCCGCTGCCAGTCCTCGCCAACATCGCGCAGTATGTTGGTGAGCTGCAAGGCCACACCAAGGCGCAGTGCATAGGGGATGGCGGCTCGGCTCGTGAAATCGACAATGTGCATGAACATCAGCCCAACCGTACAGGCGACGGCGTAGCAATAGCGGGCAAGCTCGCGGAACGTCCTGTACCGGCGCACCTGCAGGTCCATGGCGATGCCCTCAAGGAGCTGCTCCGCATACCCGAGCGGGATACCAAAGCGGCTCCTCGCATCGGCCCATGCCAGCGCCACGGGGTCGTCGGCCGGCGGCCGCGTGCTCAGCGCCATCGTGCGCCACTCCGAGAAGCTGAGCCCACGGTAGCAGCCGGGCCGATCCACCAGGTCGTCACTCACACGGCAGAAGGCATAGAGGGCCTGAGCTGCTTGCCTTTTGGGCCGCGGCAGCAAGGCACAGGCCAGGGAAAAGGTGCGGCTGTGCAGCTGCGTCAGCCGCGCGCAATAGCGGTAGGCCCGCCGCAAAGAGCCAGCATCAGCCAGGACCACAGCCGCCTCATCCGGCATGGTCAGCGGCTCGTAAGCCCTAGCCAACAGCTCCCCATCCCATTCCTCCGGCAAGCCAGAACCCTCACAGATGGGTGCAGCGGTGCTGCCCACATCGCCCCAACGAGCATTTCTCAAAGCGGCACCTCGAGAGCGACAAATGCCAAGCGCAAGCAAGTCTACCACAACGGCAG
>JAPWUW010000398.1 GCA_028275325.1 Anaerolineae bacterium
TCTTATGCGCCTTGAGCGGTAAGGAGCCAGCCTGGCACCGCTTTCGCGGCTCGAACGCGGTGTGCGGCTGCCCAGGGCAGCGACTGAGGGTTGCGCGAAGCGTCCCTCAGCCTGCCGGAGTATCTCGCGCGGATCCACGGATGACGACCTCAAGCTCCCCTCGGGACTGCCAACCTTGCTGGCACCAGCCTGCGGGGGCGGACCTGCATCAGGCAAACCTCAGGGGAGCCAAGCATAGGCTGAGCGACTGTGGGGCGCGGGCGCTGTTTGTGCTGTTGGCAACGTGTTGACCAAGGCTCCGCTGGCCAGCAAGTGCTTGTTGGTTAGCTGCTGGTAGCGGTAGTATAATGAGCTCGGCAGGTAAAATGAAACCTCGGGTTAGCAACGGTTCGTTGGGTGGTGGGCAAAGATGCGTGGAGGCACGGTGAGCCCAAGTTGGTTCCGAAATGGCTTTGTATACTTGTTGATCCTCGTGGCAGTGGTTGCGCTCTTTTTCTCCTTTTTCTCTCAGGGCGGCAAGGAAACCAACCGCATTGATGTGGCAACCCTGGCACAGTGGGTGAAGGCAGGCGATGTTGAGCGCATAGAGGTCTCTGGTGACGAGGTCCGGGTGAAGCGGTTTGGGCGGGACGAGTGGTTCGTGACGCACAAGGAACCGTCCGTCGGCCTGACGGAGACGCTGCGCGACTTTGGGGTGACTCAGGAGCAGCTGTCGAGTGTGCTCTCGTATGAGGCGAAGCCAGCGAGTCAGTGGGGTAACTGGGTCGCACTGCTCGGCGGGTTTCTGCCCCTCATTTTTGTTGCCGGGTTGTTTTACCTTCTCATGAGGCAAGCCCAAGGCACGAACAACCAGGCGCTAACTTTTGGCAAGAGCAGGGCAAGGCTATTCACTGGGGATCGTCCGCGCGTCACGTTCGACGACGTTGCTGGGGCCAATGAGTCGAAGCAGGAGCTCGCTGAGGTAGTGGAGTTCCTGCGCGAACCGGAGAAGTTCATGCGGCTTGGAGCGCGGATCCCCAAGGGTATCCTCCTGGTCGGCCCACCTGGCACTGGCAAGACTCTCCTGGCCAAGGCGGTTTCAGGGGAGGCGGGAGTGCCATTCTTCAGCATCAGCGGCTCTGAGTTCGTGGAGATGTTCGTCGGCGTTGGCGCAAGCCGCGTGCGCGACCTGTTTGACCAGGCCAAGAAGAACTCGCCATGCATCGTCTTTGTGGACGAGATCGATGCAGTGGGGCGGCACCGCGGGGCCGGCTTGGGTGGCAGCCACGATGAGCGCGAGCAGACGCTCAACCAGATCCTTGTGGAAATGGATGGCTTCGATACCGACACCAACGTCATCGTTATGGCGGCGACCAACCGCCCCGACATTCTTGACCCGGCGCTGTTGCGCCCTGGCCGCTTTGACCGGCAGGTTGTCTTGGACAGGCCCGACGTGCGTGGCCGCGAGGAGATCTTCCGCGTGCACACACGCGGCAAGCCCTTGGCCCCGGATGTGGATCTGGCTCTCTTGGCCAAGCAGACGCCAGGTTTTGTTGGCGCTGATATAGAGAATGTTGTCAACGAGGCGGCAATCCTTGCTGCACGGCATAACCAGAACGTCATCACTCAGGCCGACTTTGAGGCCGCCATTGAGAAGGTGATCGCCGGGCCAGAGCGACGCAGCCGCATCATCAGCGAGGAGGAGAAGCGCATTGTTGCGTATCATGAGGCGGGTCACGCCATTGTGATGGCATCGCTGCCCTATACCGACGTGGTGCACAAGGTCTCAATCGTCTCGCGCGGAATGGCACTTGGATATACGCTTGGGCTGCCTGAGGACGACCGTTACCTGCGCCGGCGCACGAAGTTCATGAACGACTTGGCCGGCATGCTCGGGGGCCGCGTCGCTGAGGAGATCGTGTTCAACGACATCACGACGGGCGCAAGTGACGACCTGGAAAAGGCAACGAAGTTAGCGCGCCGGATGGTGACCGAATACGGCATGAGCGAGAAGCTTGGGCCACTCACGTTTGGGGAGAAGCAGGAGCTCGTGTTCTTGGGGCGCGAGATTGGCGAGCAACGCAACTACAGCGAGTCGGTGGCCCAGTTGATAGATTCGGAGGTGCGCAGCATAATCGAAGAGGCTTACCTGACGGCCAGGCGCATCCTGCTTGAGAAACGCGATAAGCTGGACCTCATTGCCAGCAAGCTCATGGAAGTGGAGACGCTCGAGGGCGATGAGTTCCGGCGGTTGCTGAATGGCGAAACAGATGTGAGTGCGCAGACAGCGTCCGCTTCAGTAGCGACGCAGGCGCCAGCCAAGACACAGCCCAGGCCGGAGCAGAGTGTGGAGCCTGGGATATGGTCACCCAGGGGGGCGCCGGGCCTGCAGGAAGGTACAAGCCAGGCGTAAGGCTAGAAGCGCTGCCTGCAGGCGGTTTCCCTCGCGGCCAAGGTGCCAGCGAAGCCGCTTGCAGGCGGCGTAGTTCGGTGCGACAATGGCGATATAGGTGAGGCCCACTGGTTTGGTGGGTGTGGCGCCAGAAGGGCCGGCTATCCCAGTTGTGGCAAGAGCAAGGTCGGCACCGAAGAGTTTGCTGGCACCCAGGGCCATGGCCAAGGCCACAGGGGCGCTGACGGCACCGAATGATCTGATAAAGCTGGGGGGGACGCCGAGCAACTTGATCTTGGCGTCATTAGAGTAGGTGACTGCCGCGCCGAGAAAATAACGGGAAGAGCCGGGGATATCTGTGATTGCTGCCG
>JAPWUW010000399.1 GCA_028275325.1 Anaerolineae bacterium
GTCACGGCGTAAGAGGTGCGTGCAGCCCATGAACATTGTAGAGCAGGGCGGGGCGTTCCTCCGGTCAGTGTTGAGGGTGGCCAGGTGCACGGAGTGGTAGCGGCGACGCTGTCCGTGCTGTGGCGGCGCGGTGACGAGCCAGTGGGGCAGCTACAAGCGCCATGCCTGGCATCCGCATGGCCACAAGACGGTGGTTGTGCCTCGGCACCGTTGTTGTAAGTGCGGGTGAACCTGCAGCGAGGAGAAGGCGCAGTTGCGCCGCGGGCGCTCCGTTGTGCGGCTGACGGCTGGCTGCATTTGGGCTGCTCGGCGCGCAGGGTGGCGGAATGGCTGCTCTCCTGGATTGGCAAGCAGGAACGTTAGCGGCTCTAGCGGGTGCTGTGGCAGGTGGGCTAGTGGCCCACTTGTAGCAGGCACTGGGCGGCCGATGCAGCAAAGGTGTCTTTGGCTCTTCGGGCGCAGCTTGAGAAAGCCGCTTGCACAGGCCTGTGCTGGCCTGGGTGGGCAAGCAGCACAGCGGCGACGAGGGAGCTTCTGGCCCTTGTGCACAGGGTGCTGGGCGCCCCAAGCCACAAGGAGGCAGAGCCAGCCTTGGTGCAGTTCGGCAAGCACGCCCACAGCCAAACATGAGCCGCCCTGATGCCCTGGCCATCTAGCTCACTGGCACCAGTGCAGCTGCTGCCAGGGGCGGCTAGAGCCAGACCCAAGCCCCTTGCCCTCCTGCATGTCCATCCCTGTACCCACCAACATAAGACGTGATCCGTGCAGCTTGCCCTGCTCAGCGCTAGAATGATGCCTGGGAGTTGCGGGGGGTTGGCTCTGTGGCGCAGCGTGTGCTTGTTGTGGATGACGATCGAGAAATAGTCCGGCTGTTGCGCGCTTACCTCGAGCGGGAAGGCTTCCAAGTGGTTGTCGCCTTGGATGGGGAGGAAGCCCTGCACGCTTTGCGCCGCGAGAAGCCCGATTTGGTCGTGCTGGATCTCATGCTGCCAAAGCGAGATGGCTGGGAGATCACACGCGTAGTTCGCGCCGATCCCTCGCTCCAACACATACCCATCATTATGCTCACAGCCCGCAGTGAGGAGGCCGACAGGGTAGTTGGGCTGGAGCTGGGCGCGGATGACTACGTCGTCAAGCCGTTCAGCCCTCGTGAAGTCGTGGCGCGCGTAAAGGCCGTGTTGCGGCGCGCCAGCCCCAATGCGCCAAGGGCAAAGCTCTTGCGTGTGCTCGATCTCGAGCTCGATCTGGATGCACATCGCGCCACTCTTGGGGGGAGAGAGCTGGACCTGACGCCGACGGAGTTTGAGATCCTGCGTGCCATGATGCAGAGCCCCGGCCACGCCTTCACTCGCCTGGAGCTGATCGAGCGTGCCTTCGGCTATGCTTACGAGGGAATGGAGCGCACGGTCGACACCCACATCAAGAACTTGCGCCGCAAGCTCTCTACCGATGGCGATCCGCAGGCGTACATTGAGACAGTCTACGGCGTTGGCTACCGTTTGAGGAGCTAGCTGAATGCGTCGCCTCTGGGTGAGGCTCACTATTTCTCATACCGCCGTGGCGTTTTTCGCTATATTCGTCATGCTGTTCGCAGTAACCCAGGCGTTGGAGATAGTGCTGCGGCAGCAGGCAGCCAAGCAGCTCGTGTTGCGAGCTGGTATCGCTGAGGAACTCAGGCAACTTGCTCAAGGGAGCCCGGAGCCACCCCGCCGCTTGCGGGGGCCACACCCCATGCAGTTGCGCGCCGTCGTGGCGGACGCCAACGGTGTGGTGGTCTACGATTACAGTGGGAGGGAGGGCAGGGCGCTCTCCCGGTGGGAACGACGCTTTGCCGTCCCGATCCGGCTCGAGGGCCGAGTGGTTGGGTACGTGCTCCCGCTGCCGGTAGCGCAGCTCAGCGAGGAATACGCTACTGTGCTGGCGCTTCTTCGGCGCGTGATGCTCCTGACAGGACTCGGCGTGGCTTTGCTAGCCTTGTTTGTCAGCGTCGTTGTGAGCGAAAGCATCGCCGCCCCCTTGAGGCGGCTTGTCGCGGCGTCCAGGTCCATCGCAAATGGGCGCTTCACCGAGGAGATCACCGCAGGCGGTCCGGAGGAAGTACGGGAGCTGGCAAGAGCCTTTGCTCACATGGCCAAAGCTCTGCGGCAAGCAGAAGATCGCCGCAAACAGCTTACGGCCGACATAGCGCACGAGTTGCGCACCCCGCTATCCGTCCTGCAGGGAAACCTGGCAGCCATGCTCGACGGGATATACACGGCGAGCAAAGAGGAGCTTGCAGCTCTTTACGACCAGGTGCTTCGCCTGAACCGCCTGGTTCAGGATCTGAGCGAGCTCGCGGCCTTCGACGCCGGCCGCTTCTCGCTCCACGTTGAGCCCGTGTATCTGCCACCCATTTTGGCCACCGCCATCAATCTCTTTCAGGCAGAAGCAGATGCCAAGGGCATTGCGCTCACTGCGGCCTGGCCAACAGCTCTGCCTTCAGTCCTTGCTGATCCCTCCCGCCTAGGGCAAGTGCTCAACAACCTGCTCAGCAATGCCATCCGACACACGCCCCAAGGAGGTACCGTGGAGGTCGGCGCCACCAGGGACAACCGCAGTGTGGTGGTATGGGTCTCCGACACGGGCGAGGGCATTGCTCCCGAACATCTCCCCCACGTCTTTGAGCGTTTCTGGAGGGCTGAGCATTCGCGCTCCCGCTTGCATGGTGGTTCGGGGCTAGGGTTGCCAATTGCCAAGCAACT
>JAPWUW010000400.1 GCA_028275325.1 Anaerolineae bacterium
TGCCTGCGAGTGCTCCGCTTCGGCCAGCGACTGAAAAACGGTACCAGGCGACACCTGCCCTTGTGGCAAGCACGCGCGGGAGCCCTCCAAGGGGCCGTAGGAGGTTTTGGCGCGCTCTGGGTCGGCCAGCTTCTTTGCTTAGCCTCTTTCTGGGAGATCTGCCGTCGGCTAGGCAAGCCGCGTATGGCCCAACCTTCGAGTCGGCTTCGCGCAAGAACCTGAGCATCCAACTTACGCTGTCTTGATAAAGGAGCAATAAAGTGTACGAAATCGTTGCCAAAGAGGCGCTGGCGCCGGTTACCACCAGGCTGCTCGTGCGTGCCCCCGAGATCGCAGCCAAGGCGAGGGCCGGCCAGTTTGTCATCCTCATCGTCGATGAGCACGGGGAACGTATCCCGCTCACGCTTGCCGATTGGTATCCCGATGAGGGGCTAATCGACATCATCTTCCAGCAGGTGGGCAAGACGACCATGCACCTTGCCACCTTGGGGCCTGGGGATGCCCTGTATGCATTGACGGGGCCGTTGGGGCGGCCCACCGAGGTGCGCAATTACGGGACAGTTGTGTGTGTCGGGGGTGGCGTCGGGATTGCCGCGATTTACCCCATCGCACGAGCGCTCCGCCAGGCAGGCAACCGCGTGATCAGCATCATAGGCTGCCGCACCAGAGAGCTCATGTTCTGGGAGGAGCGGATGGCTGAGCTCAGCGACGAGCCTTTCGTCTGCACCGATGATGGCTCCTACAAGCGCAAGGCCCTGGTGACGGAACCACTGGCTGAAGTGCTTGAGCGAGGTGGCATAGACCGTGTCTGGGCTGTGGGGCCAGCCATCATGATGAAGTTCTGCAGCCTCACCGCCATGCGCTATGGCGTGCCCATAGTCGTAAGCCTCAACAGCATCATGGTTGATGGGACTGGCATGTGCGGTGCCTGTCGTGTCGAGGTCGCTGGGCAGACTCGCTTTGCCTGCGTTGATGGGCCAGAGTTTGATGGTTCCCAGGTAAACTGGGATCTGCTCATACAGAGGCAACGCCTTTACCTGGACAAGGAGCGTCTGGCGCTGGAGCGCTTTCAGCAGAAAGAGCAATGCCGCTGTCAAGCCACACTAGGAGGGGCTACCAATGCCGCGCGCTAACGCTCGACGCCAACCGATGCCGGAACAGGACCCAGCCAAGAGGCGCCACAACTTTTTGGAGGTGGCGCTTGGCTACACGCCTGACCTTGCCCAGGCAGAGGCTGAGCGCTGCTTACAGTGCCGTCGACCCACCTGCATCGATGGTTGCCCTGTGGGCGTGGAGATTCCCCAGTTCATCGCTGCACTGCGCGCTGGCGATCTGGAGAGTTCAGCGCGCATCCTCAAGAACCGCAACAACTTGCCAGCCATCTGCGGCCGCGTGTGCCCCCAGGAGACCCAGTGCGAGGTGAAGTGCGTTCTCGCGCGGAAGGGAGAGCCGGTTGCCATCGGCCGGCTGGAGCGCTTCGTTGCCGATTGGGAGCGCGAGCATAATCCTATCCGGCCGGAGATCGCGCCCAGCAGCGGCTACAGCGTCGCCGTTGTTGGCTCAGGGCCCGCGGGGCTCACAGCTGCTGCGGACCTGGCGCGCATGGGGCATCGCGTTGTCATCTATGAATCGCTTCATCAGCCAGGCGGCGTGCTGATTTACGGCATACCTGAATTCCGCCTTCCCAAAGAGATTGTGCGCGCTGAGGTCGAATACGTACAGAGCCTGGGCGTTGAGATCAGGCTCAACGCCGTGATTGGGAAGCTCTACACTCTGGATGAGCTCCTCTCGCACCACGATGCGCTCTTCTTGGGCACAGGGGCGGGCCTTCCCATCTGGATGAACATTCCTGGGGAGAACCTTAACGGCGTCTTCTCCGCCAACGAGTTCCTCACGCGGGTGAACCTGATGAAAGCGTACCTCTTCCCTGAGTACGACACGCCAGTGCACGTAGGCCGCCGCGTGGCCGTGATCGGCGCTGGCAACGTGGCTATGGATGCCGCGCGCACGGCAGTGCGGCTCGGCGCCGAGGAAGTGCGCATTGTCTATCGCCGTTCCCCGGCTGAGGTCCCAGCGCGTGCTGAGGAAGTGGTGCATGCGGAGGAGGAAGGGGTCATCTTCAACTTCCTCACGACACCAGTTGCCATTCTGGGGGACGAGCACCAGTGGGTCCGCGGCATGCGCTGCGTGCGCATGCAGCTTGGCGAGCCCGGGCCGGATGGTCGCCGTGTCGCCCACCCTATCGAGGGCTCGGAGTTCGAGATGGAAGTGGACATGGTGATCATGGCCCTTGGCACGAGGCCAAACCCACTCATCTTTACAGATGTGCCCGATCTGGAACGCACAAAGCGCGGGACGGTCGTTGCCGATGAGCGGACAGGCCGCACAACGAAGGAAAGGGTCTGGGCCGGCGGCGACATCACCACCGGTGCGGCAACTGTCATCAGTGCCATGGGGGCCGCCAAACGCGCGGCAGCCGATATTGATGCCTACCTAAGGAGCTCGGCGCGCGTTTGGTGAGCGCAACCTCCTGCTTCCTGGCGCCAGGCAGGAAACCCCAGCTGCAGGCTGGCCGCCGCGCCTTCCTGCGCGGGCTTGTTGGGCTGGTGTGCCTGCGGCTTTTGGCTTCAGAGCAACTCCCGCTTGTGCCCATCGGGCCCCCACAGGCTGTACGTACCACAAACGACCTCATCGGTGTGCATACAAGGCTCACCGATGAGGTCGAGGAATGGAA
>JAPWUW010000401.1 GCA_028275325.1 Anaerolineae bacterium
ACGCGTTCGAGGCGCGCGAACGGGTAAGGCGGCAAGTTGGCGATCCGTTGAGCTGGTCTCATAAAAGTAGCCCCTCCCAGTGCTATCTATTCGACGGCTGCCGCCAGCGGCAGCGTGTCGTCCTCCTTCAAAAAAGCCATCAAGGCTTGCATGGCTCTTTCGGACAGGGCGTGCCCCCGCTTCTCCCTCCTAACTGGCGTTTCCAGCGGCGGCAGCAGCCCGAAATTGGGCTTCATGGGCTGAAAGCTCGCCGGATCCGCGTGGGCAATGTAGTGCATGAGCGCTCCGATCATGCTCTCGCGCGGAAAGACCAATGGCTCCAGCCCCATAGCACGCCTGGCCGCATTTATGCCTGCCACGAGCCCCGAAGCAGTACTGGCCATGTAGCCCTCGGTGCCCGTAATCTGCCCAGCGAAAAACAGCCCAGGCCGCTCTTTCATTTCCAGTGTCGGCCATAAGAGCTTGGGCGAGCAAATGAACGTATTGCGGTGCATCTGCCCATAACGGACGAACTGCGCTCTCTCCAAGCCCGGGATGAGCCTAAAGACTCGCTCCTGCTCCGCGTAGCGCAGGTTAGTCTGGAAGCCAACCATGTTGTAGAGAGTCCCTGCGACGTTATCCTGGCGCAGCTGCACAACGGCGAAAGGGCGCGCGCCAGTGCGCGGATCCACGATGCCTGCAGGACTGAGCGGCCCGTGCGCAAGCACCAGGTGCCCCCTGCGAGCCATCACCTCTATGGGCAAGCAGCCCTCGAAAAACCGCGGGTCCTCCAGCTCGAAGCCGTGCAGCGGAGCCACCTCCGCGTTGACGAGAGCCTCCACGAAAACATCGTACTCATCCCGGCTCATGGGGCAGTTGATGTAGTCCGCGCCTTCAGCATACCGGCCAGCGCGGAAAGCTTTGCTCATGTCTATCGACTCTGCGGCGACGATCGGCGCGATCGCATCGTAAAAGTACAGGTGCCCCTGCCCTGTGAGCTCCGCTATGGAACGGCTCAGTGCATGGGAAGCAAGCGGACCTGCAGCCACGACGACCACACCGCCTGGAATCTCGCGCACCTCCTCACGCACAACTGAAATCAGCGGGTGAGCCTCGATTCTCTGCGTGACAAGCTCAGCAAACCGCTCGCGATCGACCGCCAGGGCGCTCCCAGCAGGGACGGCCGTCTCGCGCGCACATGCCAAGATGAGAGAGCCAAGCAAAGCCAGCTCGCGCTTGAGCAACCCAGGCGCCCGATCGGGCAAGTCACCACCCAGGCTATTGGAGCAAACCAACTCTGCCAGAAACCCTGTCTTGTGCGCGGGAGTCATAACCAGTGGGCGCATCTCGTACAGCACGACAGCCAGCCCTCGCCGCGCAATCTGCCACGCCGCCTCGCAGCCAGCCAGCCCGCCTCCAACCACGCTCACGATTGGTGCCATAGCACCTTCCCCCTGCACCACCGACCTTCCCCTTCGCGCCACAGTCTGCTACACTTGTGCTGATGAAGTTAACCAGCATCACCGAGTTTATCGCCAGCAAAAGGGACGGACAAGAACACAGCGCCGATGAGATTGCGGCGTTCACAGCCGCCATCGTGAGCGGAGAAGCCCCAGATTACCAGATAAGCGCCTGGCTCATGGCAGCCTACTTGCGCGGTCTCTCTCGCACTGAGGTGGTTGCCTTGGCGCGCGCCATGGCGGCCTCTGGCTACCAATACCCACTTGGGCACTTTGGCCCACATGCCGTCGACAAGCACAGCACTGGCGGCGTCGGGGACAAGACCTCTCTCGTCGTCGTCCCCCTGTGCGCTGCTGCGGGAGCAGTGGTGCCAAAGATGGCGGGCCGTGGCCTGGGGTTCACCGGCGGCACCATAGATAAGCTGGAATCTATCCCTGGCTTCCAGGTACAGCTGGAGTTGCCGCGCTTCGAGGAGGTGGTGACAAACGTGGGCTGTGCTATCGTCGCGCAAAGCCCGGCCCTCGCCCCTGCGGATGGCATCCTTTACGCCCTCAGGGACGCTACGGCAACAGTGGAATCCCCAGGCCTCATCGCCACAAGCGTTATGAGCAAGAAGCTTGCCCTCGGCTGCCCTGCTATCGTCATCGATCTCAAAGTGGGCCGCGGCTCCTTCTGCCAAGACCTTGAACAGGCGCGCGAGCTGGGGGCACTCCTTGCAGCCATCGCTCAAGCCAATGGCCGCCGGCTGACCATCGTTTACAGCTCCATGGAGCAACCACTGGGTTCGGCCGTGGGGCATGCGCTGGAGGTCCTCGAGGCAGCTGAGGTGCTGCGAGGTGCGGGGCCAGAAGATCTGCGAGAGCACTGCTTGGCAGTGGCAAGCGAAATGATCCTTGCTGCCCAGCTGGTGCCAGACTTGCCAGCTGCCAAGGCTCTGTGCAGACAAGTGCTTCAGGAGGGAAGCGGCTTCGCGAAGTTTCTCTCGATGATCGGTGCCCAGGGCGGGGATGCTGAGGCTGTAGCACAAGGCCGACTGCCTCTGGCACAGCACGTTAGGCCGGTGCTGACAAGCGATGAAGGGTATGTCTTGTCGGTAGATGCAAGGCAAGTGGCTCGGGCCTTGCAGCCGCTTGGAGCCACGCGGCAGAAGAAGGGCGATCCCATAGACCTTACAGTGGGCGTCAAACTCCTGGCAAAGCAAGGGGAATGGGTGAAGGCCGGTGAGCCGCTTGCCCTCGTTTATGCCAATACAGAGCGCGCTGCCCTGGAAGCAGAGCTGATCCTGCGCTCGG
>JAPWUW010000402.1 GCA_028275325.1 Anaerolineae bacterium
CCGCGCTATGGTCTGGCATGCGAGGCGGCCCTGAAAATGAAAGAAATGTCCCTCACCGTGGTGGAACCGTTCCACTTCCTCGAGTTCCGTCACGGGCCGATGTCTATGATCACGTCTCAGACGCTGGTGGTGGGGCTGCTCTCCGATGTTGCCCGGGCGCAGGAAGAGGCGGTGATGCAACACATGGCCCGTTTGGGTGCGCAGACGCTTACGCTAGGCGAGAGTCGGGCGGATGTCGCCTTCGACTCAGGCGTGTCGGAGCAAATGCGCGGTGTGCTCTACCTGCCGATATTGCAGCTGATGGCCTATTATCGCGCGCTCAGCAAGGGCTTGGATCCCGACCGGCCACACAACCTCGCCAAAGTGATCGAGCTGGATGTCCTCTAGTGTCGCCGATGGGCCGGCGGTGGTGTGCTTTGTCGCGCGCAGCGGCACAGGCAAGACCACCCTTTTGGAGAGGCTGATCCCCCGTCTCAAGGCGCGGGGGTTGCGCGTCGGTGTGCTCAAGCATCACGCCCACGCCACTGCATTCGACATCCCCGGCAAGGACAGCTATCGCCTGGCACAGGCCGGCGCCGACATCGTGGTGGGCGCATGTGCCACTCAGGTGGCCATCTTCTATCCGGCCGATGGCCCGCCCGACCTCGAGGCGCTGATCGCGCGCCATCTCCAGCAGGTTGACCTGGTGTTGGTAGAAGGCTACAAAGAAGGTCCTCACCCCAAGATCGAGGTGTGCCGGGCAGCCCACGCACTGCGCGACGCCCACGGCGTACCCCAATTGATGGCACGGTCCGAGGAGCTGCTCGCCGTGGTCAGTGACTGCGCGCTGGACGTGCCGGTGCCCTGCTTCGACCTGAACGATGCCGACCACCTGGCCGAGTTCCTCCACCGCTGGTTGCAACAGCGGGCCAATGCAAGTGAAATGACACGCGGGCGGGGTGTTTAACCAGCTGCCCCCGCCCGCCATCGCAATCTCAACGCGGTTGTCCAATGTAGAGCATGCGCCCTTCGCTGCGTCCGAAGACCTCGGGGAAGTAGAACTCCCAGGCCACAGTGGGGATGACGTGAAAATCACCCGGCGTGGTGGCACGCATCGTATAGCTATACTCATACGTCCCCTTGGGCAGGTAATCGGCGAACAAGACCACCTTCTCATCGCGCAGCTCGCTGCGGCTGTACCAGTTCCACCAGCGCCATGGCAATGCGTAGGCGATTTCTTCTTCCGCACGTCGCAGCCCGGGACGTTGTGCCAATAAGCTGGTGGTGGCTAAGCCGGTGTCGATCACCTCGGCACCCGCCGGCAACATATCCTCGACCACCACGTAGTACAGATCGTGCGGTGCGATGATCGTCAGGTCAACGCGGATCACATCACCCAGCCGGGCCTCTTTCACATCCGGACAGCGCACCCCTTGCTCGCATGTAGCAAGTGTGTAGCGTCTTTGCACGATGATACCACGGTTGACGGCGGGCAGCTGCTCCACCGGCAGGTAGACGTGCAGGTGGGCAGTGTAGTACAGCATGCCTGGGCCGGCGCCGCGGGCGATGACGAGCCGATTGGAGACCTGCTGCAACAGCTTCGCAATGTCAACCCGGATGTCCTGGCTGCGTTCCACCGTCTGGGGGGTGACCTCGGCGTCGGCAAGCGTCTCCCCGTTGAGCTGCGCCGTGTAATGATACATCGCCTGCAGCTCGCCCGTGTGGCGCATCCAGTCGGTCAGGGCGATGAGTGCCCAGGCGGTCTCCTGCGTGGTTGCCCAGACATCCGCCTTCCGCGCGACCATCAGCCAGCGCACCACGTTGGGGATCAGTGCATTGCCGGGATCGAGGCGCACCAGCGCATCCAGCACGATGGCAGTCGTACGCGTGTCCGAGTTCATCGCCCACCAATCGTTCTCCGTTTCCTCCCAATGCGCGCCGGTGGCGCTCAGGATGGCTGCGCTGTTGAGGTCGGAGAGCAGCGTGTTGATCCACTCCGCGCCGTATCCCTGGCGCTGGAGCGCCATAGCCAGGTAAGCGCGCGCGTACCAGCTGAGGCGAGCGCGATAGGTATACAGTTCCTCAAGATAATCCGCGGGCGCCTGTTCCGCTTCGGCCAACACATAAAGCAACCACGCCTGTTGGTTTGCCATGTAAGCTGCCTCCAGCTCGCGGATCGAGACCAAGCGGCTGCGCAGAAAATCCAGCCCGCGTTGCAGCACCAGCTCGTCCACGGCGAAGTCCGCTTGACGTGCCATCAGCAGGCCGAACACAACGTAGGCGCTGATGTGGGGGCTGCTCTCGCGCTCCGGCCACCATCCCCAACCACCATCGGGGTTCTGCTGAACATAGAGCTTGCCCAGCGCGTGCTCCACCAACCGCGTCAGTTGCTCGGCCAGTTCAGGACGGGCGATGCCCAGCTGTTGCAGCGCGCGGTAGGTCAACACGTTGGGCAGGAAGCGGCTGACGGTCTGTTCGGTACACTCGTAGGGATAATGTTCGAGATAACGCAGCCCCTCGCGGATGCTGGCCGCCAGCGAGGGATCAATGCGCACTTGCAGCATACCGCGCCGGCTGTCATAACGCGGTGGCAACACGATCTGCTCGGTCACACTGCCCTCGTCCGCGAGCATGCCCGCCGTGCCCACAATATCGGGCGCGCTGTAGCGATAGATGGCCAACGTGCCCTCCGGTCCGGTGGTCAGCCTGGGTTTGCTGGCATCGCTGTAGGCGCCGCCTTGCGCGATCG
>JAPWUW010000404.1 GCA_028275325.1 Anaerolineae bacterium
TGGGGCAGTTTAAGCTCCTGAGTCGCAACGCCTATACCATGGTGAATCTCTCTTTCCTAGGTCTACCGGCGTGGAGCGGCCAGCCGCAGAGTCGAGTGGAGGTGATGCGACTCAAGGAGGTGATAGATGAGCACCTGGAGGTGATAAGGGGCATAGATGAAACGCGCAGCGATGGCTTCAACCTGCTTTGCCGCTATCGTGATTTCGTAGCTGGAAACAAATGGGAAGCCTTCTTCGATTTCGCTGTCGGCTACAGCAACGAAATCCTTCGGCGCTACAACGCTCGAGAGCGTTGGGTGCCTACTTTCAGCCCAACGAAGCTCAGGAGGTTGATTGTGGCCAGCAACAAGCCTTTACTGCCGATTGTGCAGGACGAGGGTTTTCAGAACGTGGCATATGCAATCCGCTACAGCACAGTGGTTCCGCAGAGCCGTAAGGCACGAGGTGAGGATTCTCTATATGAGGTCCGCTATGGACTCGGGGCCGAATTCAAGCGCAAGGCAACGGTGCGTGATGAGTTCGTGGTGGCACTCAGCAGCTTCATGCAAAGTTACAATCAGGAGAATGCCCAGCAGCTTGAGAACAAGAGGCAACAGATGCGCCGCGACTTGAGAACAACCGACATCGAAAGTGTGGTAAGGCTTATAGACGAATATGGGCCGGAGGTAGTTGCTAATCTGCTGATTGCCTTTGGCTATGCCCGTGAGCCTCGTGAGGACCTTGAACCGTCAAAGAGCGAGTAAGGTGCCGCGGCTGTTCATCTTAGACGTTCGCCACAGATAGGAGGTTACAATGGACAATCCGAAAGCTGTGTACAGTCTCTCCATTTCCGGACGCCTGACTCTGGAAATGCACTCCCTCAATAACGAGGGCGGCGAGGGCAATCAGACCATGACGCGCATGGTCTCAATAGTAGACACTTCTGGCAGTATCCATAAGGTCAATGCCATAAGTGGTGACATGTTTAAGCACGTCCAGGCTGAGCACTTCTACCGCTTGGCGCGCGAGCAGGGACTTCCCTTGTGTGCGGGGTGCGCCAGCTTTCGTTCAGATCGGATTCTCGGCGATGCCGAATTCATGCGGACGTTGCCCAATAAAGACGAGGACACTGTGAGCAAGCTCCTCAAGACATGCGCGTTGGACGACGTCGAGGGCACGCTCATCGCGAAAGGCACGCGTTCAGTACCCCGCAAGTCGGTGGCCGAGTTCGCTTGGGTCGTCGGTTTGCCGGACAAGGTGCGCACAGAGTCCTACTTTCATGTGCGTTACGCTGCCGAGCGTGGTGGGCCGGACGAGGAACGGGCCGCCCAACCTATCTTCCACCGCCCTGCCTCATCTGGCGTCTATGCGGCTGTAGCCACCTTCGAGTTGGCCCGGATTGGTTTCAACGACATCAGCCAGGAATACGCATTGGCAGAGGAGGAACGCCTACGTCGCTACCGTGCCCTGCTGGAGAGTGTGCTCTACACTTACGTTGAGCCGAGCGGTGCCATGCGCGGTACTCAGAACCCGCATATTGTTGGCTTTGAGGGCGCTGTTGCGATTAGCTACGGCGTGCTGCCAGCGCCCGCCATCAGCCCTCTGGCCGACAACTATAGGGCGCAGATTAGAGAAGTCGCGCAGGCATTGGGCAGCGATGGCAAGGTCGAAGTGCGTTTGTTTGACAACATGTCCGAGTTCACCGGGTACATGAAACAATTGCTGGAAGGCACTCGGCCTTACCGCCTGTTTGAAGCCAAAGGAGGCTGATGTATGCGCTGGCTGATTGCCGCGTACCAACCCGTTGGCCTGTTCTCGCTGAAGCACGGCGAGGCCACCTCCACTGGCGGCAAGAGCTTGCTGGTACCTACACCTTTCGCTATTCGCACAGCCCTATTGGATGCTGCAATACGAGTGAAAGGTGTGGATTATGGGCCCCAAGCGTTTGAGTACATCAGCAGCCTGTACCTTGCCGTTCGCCCGCCGGAGTGGGTTGTGGTTACCAACCTATTCGCCAAGGTTCTCAAGCCCGAGCGGGATAGCGAGCGCGGTCGTGCCATGCAGCAAACGATCGCTTTTAGGGAGTACGTCTACCTCGGCGGCACGCTGGAGTTAGCTGCTGGAGGTAAACCTCCGGCTCTCGAGGCAGTTGCCTCCCTGGTGCCGCACGTGACCTCCTTTGGCAAACGTGGCTCTCTGTTTCAGCTGATGGAACCTCCTCAGATGACTGATGAGTTGCCTGATGGATTTACTGCTCTGGATGGGGTATATGTCAAGGGCAACCGAGTGAAAGGTAACTTGCCACCCGCTTTCGCAAGCGGCCTGATTCAGATGATGGACGATTGGGGAGAGAGCCTGACATTCAGTAAGATCAACATCTATAGCAACGAAAAGATAGACCTGGGCAGCGACAGGATACGCAAGGGGGTGATACTACCATATCGTCTTGTGCGGTCCGGCAAAGGCTTCACGCAGTACCAGCGGATCTAGTTTTGTGCGCACCTTTGCTGTTCACCAGCTGCGCGTCACGTGCGAGGCTGAGACCCGGATACTGCTGAACGAGCACAAGGGCTCGGCTATACGCGGGGCACTGTTCCAGGCGCTGCGGGGGCCGCAGGTGCCGCGCGGTGCCTGGGCTGGTTTCTGCGCGAACAAGCAAGCGCCCCACTGCTCGCTGTGCCCGGTGAGCAACATTTGCCCTGTCATGCACCTCGTCTCAACCCTGCATGAGGATCGCCACTTTGGC
>JAPWUW010000403.1 GCA_028275325.1 Anaerolineae bacterium
GTGGCCGTTTGCTGAACTGCCTGTGGAGCTGTGGCAGCGCTTGGCGTGGCGGGGCCAGTGGCTCTCTGTGGAGACGAAGCTTGCCAACAAGGGGAACTTGCCGCTTGTGCTGAACAGGGCGTTGCTCCTTGGCGGCCAGGTGCGCTCGGTGAGCGATGAGCCGAGCTCGGTGCGGCTGCTCTACGAGGGTGGCTACAGCGCCTGGGTGCGGCCGGTTGCGGCCCTGTTGCAGGAGGGCACAGGGCCATCCGGGCCGGCGGAAGCTGCCTTCTTGGCGCTTGGGGAGGGCAGGGCTGAAGGCGCGGGCGTCCTTTCCCAGATGGCCTCGGTTCTCTATGCGCCAGCGGAGGCCAAAGCTTTCCTTGCCGGGTTCACCTCCTACCGGCGCTGGCTGGGGCAAGTGCACTGGAGCCTCGCGGCGGAGAGAGGGGTTGCCTCTTGGGGCGTCGGTTTTGATGGCGGGGATCTAGAGATCCTCCCTGGCGAGGAGCTTGCACTGGAGAGCTTCGTCCTTGCCACTGCCCAAGATCCCTGGCGGCTGTGGGAGGGCTATATCGATCTGGTTGCGCAGGCGAACGGCCTTACGGCGCTCCCGCGGCCGCCCGTCTCCTGGTGTTCCTGGTACCCGCACCGGCTGGGGGTGAGTGAGGAGAAGGTGCTTGCCAATGCTGCCGTAGCGGCCGCGCGGTTGCGGGAGCTTGGCCTCTCGGTGATTGAGGTGGACTTGGGGTGGGAGAAGGGCTATCTTCCCAGCTCTTACGAGGAGAATGAGCAGTTTCCGCACGGGCTAGCCTGGCTTGCAGAGAGGCTCCGCGAGTACGGCTTCAAGCTGGGAGCCTGGAAGGCCCCCTACACCGTGAGCGAGTTCGACCCTATCTGCAGGGAACACCCGGAATGGCTTCTCCGGGGGCCAGATGGCAAGCCGCAGCCGCTGGGAGAGTGGTTCTGGATCCCCCACGGGCAGACCTATGCGCTGGACCTCACCCATCCAGGGGCGCAGGCCTACCTGAGGGAGCGCATTCGCTCCCTTGCGCAGCGGGGCGTGCGCTACCTGAAGACCGATTTCATCGGTGCTGCCTCCGCGCCAAGCGCGCGGGGCCGCCACAACAGGCGGATGGTCGCTGGCGGGGGCATTGAGGCGGCGCGGCTCGGCTCCGCCATAATAGCCGAGGAGATGCGCAGGGCCGACCCAGAGGCATTGCTGCTCAATTGCAACCCCTACGAACCCGCTGGGCTCGGCCACTACAACCTGCTTTACACCTGCAACGATACGGGCAACACTGGCTTTGTCGGCTGGCAGCACCTGCGGGAAGTCTACACCACCGTCGCCGTGCACCTGCCCAAGAATGGCCGCTGGGGCATCATTCAGCCCTCTTGCCTTTGCGTTGGCCTGCCTGGAACCCTGGAGGAGGCGCGGGTCCGGGCGACGGCCACATTCCTCTCCGGTGGCCAGGTGGACATAAGCGATGATCTGGGCGCTCTGCCAGAGGATCGCTGGCAAGTGCTTCTCTCCACGCTGCCGCCCCTGGGCCGCTCTGCGCGGCCCGTGGATCTCTTTGAGCCGCTGCCTGTGCGCTCCCTGGGGTACGAGGCGCTTTGCCGTGGCGAGGAGGATGCCCTTGGCGCTGGGCAGCCAAAGGAGGGGCCACGGATCTGGCACTTGCCAGTGGAGCACGAAGCGGAGAGGTGGGATCTGGTCGCGCTCTTTGAGTTCGACTTGCCCGCGGCGAAGTTGCCGCTCATCACGTGGTTTCAGGTGCCGCTGGAGCGGCTGGGGCTGGACGCAGCTTCCCGCCATTGGGCGTACGAGTTCTGGAGTGGCCAGTTTCTGGGCGAGGTGCCGCGCCCCAGACTGCCGGAGGGCGCGTACCGGCACCCTGGCGATGCGGCGACGCTCGTGTTGCCGGGCAAAGAAGGGTGCCTGGAGGTGGCCTTCTTCGGGCCAGCGGTGAAGCTGCTCGTCTTGCGCCCGGTGCGGCCTCACCCCTGGCCGGTGGGGACAAGCTTCCACCAGAGCGGCGGTGCTGAGCTGCGCAATGTGCGCTGGGACGAAGCAAGCCGCACCCTGAGCGGGCAGCTCTGCCGGCCGGCGGGGCAGGTGGGGACGATCACGGTCGCCTCGCCCATTGGGCTGGAGGCGGAGGCAAGCGTGGCGGGGAGAATTGTCCCCGTGCGGGCGGTGGCGGGCGGCGCCTTGGCCTTCGACGTTGTAACGGAGGGGCCGGAAACGGCCTGGCAGGTCCGGTGGCGCTGACGAACGAGCCTCCTCGCGTGGGTCCTTTTGGCCAAGAGGGCCTGCAATTGGCCTTGGCCAAGGGCAGCCGGTTTCGGCCGCCCTGCGCGCGCTGGCGAGCCTTACGCCATGGGCACGTGGGCCCGGTTCCGGGCACGGAGCTTGCGGCCGCTTGACGATTTGCGCTTATACGGCCGTTTGCCTGGCGGTTTTCAGGCCGCGGATTCTCGCTACAAGGGTACAGCTAGATGCAGGTGTTGCACCTTTTGCCGGAGGCATTGCCTGGATCGCTTGTGCTTGTGCGCCACGTCCAGCGGCGTTGCTTGGCTGCGCTTGCAGAGGGGGAAAGAGCACGGGCTGCGGGTGCCGCCGAATGGCTGAAGCGGCGGCAGGCCGTGCTCGCCGCGCTGCAAGAGGCTCTGGGGCCATTTGAGCTGGGCCTAGGCGCACGGGCGCTCAGTGCTGAGGTCGTCAGCCGGCACGAACGGGAGC